>PUOZ01000267.1 GCA_003553165.1 Thioalkalivibrio sp. | reverse complement strand
CGCGAGACGACGCGGATCGACCATTACACCTACCGCTTCGCGCGTAAGGCCGAGGGCGAGGGCATGGTGGTGATCGACGACCCGAACTCGATTCTCCGTTGCACCAACAAGGTCTATCTGGCCGAGCGCCTGGCGGCGCAGAAGCTGCCGACGCCGAAGACGGTGATCCTGAACCGCGACACGATCCTGCGCGCCGAGGAACTGATCGGCTACCCGGTGGTTCTGAAGATCCCGGACGGGAGCTTTTCGCGCGGGGTGTTCAAGGCGAGCACGCGGTCCGAACTGGAGTCGATCGCGAAGAAGCTGCTGAAGGAGAGCGACCTGATCCTGGCCCAGGAATTCGTGTACACCGAGTTCGACTGGCGGATCGGGGTGCTGAACAAGAAGCCGCTCTATGCCTCGCAATATCTGATGTCGCGCAAGCATTGGCAGATCGTGAACCACGAGGCCAAGGGCGGGCCGCGCCACGGGGGCTTCAACACCGTGGACATCGGCGCAGCTCCGGCCGCCGTGGTGCGCACCGCAGTGAAGGCCGCCAACCTGATCGGCGACGGGCTCTACGGCGTCGACCTGAAGCTCACCGACCGCGGCGTGATGGTCATCGAGGTCAACGACAACCCCAACCTGGATGCCGGCGTCGAGGACAAGATCCTGGGCGAGGCCCTGTACAAGACCGTGATGGAGGACTTCATCCGGCGCCTGGATACCGCCCGCCGCAGCCAGGCCGCGGCCACCCGTGCGCCGTCCACGGATCCGCCCTAGCGGGCCATGCGGCGGGGAAACAAGGCCACCGCCGGCGACGGGATTCGCTACATGTATGCCTTGGCTTCCTCGCCGGGGTTTGGCAGCCCCGCGATGCGCCAGACCGGCAGGCAGCCGCCGAAGAGGTCATGCACCTCGTCCCGCGACAGGCCCGTCGCCCGGCAGACCCGGCGCAGGCTGGGCAATCCGCCGAGAGCGAGGAATCGTGCGCGGACATGACGTATCAGCCGCCAATGCGGCTCGTCGAGGCGGGCGATGCCTTCCCGCCGGGCGATGCGTTGAGCGAGCGCCTCGTTCCATTGCCCGACATCGACGAGAAACCCGTCCTCGTCAAAGAGCAAGACCGGTTCGATGAACAGGCTTGGGCTCGGGTTCTGGTTGCCGTGCAGTCTGGTATCGAGCATGGGGCACCTCTTGATCTGGATGCTGGGCCTTTTCGCGTCGTTTCGACCGCGGACCCTCACCAGCAGTATTGACGCCTCTTGATATCAAGTAAAATAATGTATGTCTCTTTGATATCAGGAAAAATGATATGGAGCTCCGGCAGCTTCGATCGCTGATCACTCTTGCGGAGAACGGATTCAGCGTCAGCCGTGCTGCGGAACGGCTGCACCTGGTGCAGCCGGCGGTGTCGCAGCATCTGCGCCTGCTGGAGGACGAACTCGGAGCGCCGCTGTTCGTGCGTACCGGCAAGCGCCTGACCGGACTCACCGACGCCGGCGGCAAGGTGCTGGCGCATGCGCGCAACACCCTCGCGGAAGTGGCCAATATCGTTGCGATCGGGCGCGACCATGTGGAGGAGGGCCGCGGCGTGCTCCGCATCGGCAGCACGCATACCCAGGCGCGTTATGTGCTGCCCCCGGTACTGAGGCGCTTCAGCCAGGCCTATCCGGAGGTGGAGGTGCAGATTCTCCAGAGTACACCCGGGCAGCTGGTGGAGATGACGCTGACCGACCAGGTGGATCTGGCCATCTGTACCGAGGCCATCGGGGAGCACCCGGCATTGACCACGCTGCCCTCGTATCGCTGGAATCGCTGCCTGATCGCGCCGCTCGGCCACCCGGTGCTGGCACGGCGGCCGATCTCCCTGGGTGTGCTCTGCGAGTATCCGATGATCACCTATCTCTACGGATTCACCGGACGCGGCAGCCTCAGCAGTTCCTTCGCCAAGGTGGGGTTGCGCCCCAAGGTGGTTCTCAGCGCGGCGGATACCGATGTGATCAAGACGTACGTGCGCGAGGGCATGGGCGTCGGCGTGATCGCGGACCTGGCCTTCCAGCCCGAGCAGGATGCCGACCTGGGCATGCGTGATCTCAGCCACCTGTTTCCCTGGGAAGTCACGAAGGTCGCGTATGCCCGGGAGAAATACGTGCGTCGCTTCCAGCAGCGTTTCATGGACCTGTTCCAGGAGGAGGCCAACCGGCTCGGGCGCAGGGTCCGGGTCCATCATGGCCCCGGGCCGGCTCCGGCATAGCGGGAGCAAGTTCCCGCACTCCACATGGACTGCGGCGTCTTGCCGCCGTTTCAGGGCCTTGAGCATCCACGCAGGCGCCGGGTTGTGCCCCCGGAGCGGAAGCGCGGAAGCGGGCTTCCGCGCGTCGGGGGCTTTCAGTTGGCTGGGCGCGGGTCTGTCCGGTCGGGAGAGGGCACGGGAACCGGTGCTGCCCCGGCTCCCGGCGCGACATCCCGGATGTGCAGGTCCATCTGGGGGTACGCGATCTCGATGCCCTTCCTGCGGAACTCCTTGATGATGGTCCGGTGCAGGTCGCTGACGGTGACCAGGCGATCCTTCATCTGGTTCACGTAAATGCGCAGCTCGAAGCTCAGGGCGCTGTCGCCGAACTTCAGGAACAGCACGTTGGGCGGCGGTTCGTTCAGCACCAGCGGGCTGGCCTCGGCGATCTCGCGCAATGTCTTCATCACCTCGTCGACGTCGGCGTCATAGCTGACGCCGACCGGCAGCACGATCCGGGTCATGGTGTCGGACAGCGTCCAGTTGATCAGCCTTTCGGTGATGAAGTTCTTGTTCGGGATCACGATCTCGCGATTGTCCCAGTCGACGATGGTGGTGGCCCGGGTGCGGATGCGGGATACCGTGCCGCTGTATTCGCCGATGGTGATGGTGTCGCCCACGCGCACCGGCCGCTCGAACAGCATGATGATGCCCGAGACGAAGTTGGCCACCACCTCCTGCAGGCCGAAGCCCAGGCCCAGGGTCAGGGCCGCGACCATCCACTGCAGCTCGCTCCAGCGCAATCCCAACAGGGAAAACACGCTGATGACCGCGACCACCGCCAGTACGTAGCGCAGGAGCGTGGTGACGGTGTAGCGCCCGGCTGCGTCCATTTGGGTGCTGCGCGACAGCAGGATCTCCACCAGGCCCGGCAGGTTGCGGGCCGCCAGCGTGAACAGCACGCCCAGAAAGATCGCGAGCAGGAAGTCCTGGAGGCTGACGCGGCTCAGGATCTCCGTATCGCCCACGGCGATGGTGCGTGACCACAGCGTGACCCCGTCCAGCCAGGTCAGCGCCGGCAGGATGTCCGCCCAGACCCAGAACAACCCCAGCACCATGGCCGCCCCGGCGGTGACCCGAAGCAGGGTGCGGGTCTGCTGGTTGATGTTCTCGACGCTGAGGTGGGGCTCGGGCATGTCAATGACAGCGCCTTCGCCGACGGCAGACCCTGCCTCGATGGCCGCTGCCTTGGCGCGCTGCTCGCGCATCCGTCGAATGACCAGGCGGGTCTCGCTGAGCACCAATGCGCGTTCGGCGAGACTGTAGCCCAGCCACACGGCGGCCACCACGATCACGGTATTGATGGTCCGGCCCAGCAGGGTCGCGACCGTCAGCAGGTAGCCGGCCAGGGTCAGACCGATCAGCCCCAACGCGAACGCCGTGAGCGCGATGCGCAACAGTCTCCGGTGCCGCTCCTGCCTTTGCGTGGCCTCGGATTCCCGTCGCGGCGCGAGCATGCGCCAGGCGAAGAGCCCGCTCACAAAGGCCGCTCCGGCAAGCCCTGCCCGGGCGAACACGTCGGGAACCAGTTCGCTGGGGTGTCCGAAGGTCAATGCGAGGAAGACGATCAGGAGCAGCAGCAACGGAAGATACCAGGCAAGATGGCGGCGCAGGCGCCGGACCACGAGCGGGTTCCAATTCAGATGCGCCATGCCGACGCCGTCCTTGCTGGTGAACAACAGGAAGATGTGCCCGGCCACCCACCACAGGGCGACGCTGAACAGCACCAGCGCGAGCATCTCGACGCCCGGTCCGATGTCCGGGATCCGTTCGATGCGCCAGCCCGTGGCAGCGAGCAGG
>PUOZ01000315.1 GCA_003553165.1 Thioalkalivibrio sp. | reverse complement strand
ATTGCAACACCAGGGCGTGGCTGGTCGGGCATCTCAGTGACGAGGACCCGCCGAAGCTGGTCCTCGAGGCGGATGCCGAGACGGCCACCGTGCGGGGCCTGATGGCGCTGATGCTGCTGCCGTTCCGCGACAAGACCCCGGAGGAGGTGCTTGCCACCGATCCCGAGGAACTGTTCGGGCCGCTGGGTCTCGAGTCCGCGCTGAGCCCAACCCGGCGCGCGGGAATGGAGGCGCTGATGTTCCGTGTCCGCGAACTGGCCATCGAACACGCAGCCACGGCCTGACGCGATGAAGCACACGCAACTCACCCGTAGGGCGGAAACGGCCGAAGGCCGTCATCCGCCGAAGACAAAACGCGGTAGCCCGGCGCCGCGCGGCGTGCGAGCGCCGATGGCGGATGACGCTGCGCTCTTCCGCCCTGCGGAGCGCGCGTCGCTCAGGGTGGAAAAGGCCGAGGGGCTCCGACCGCTGATCCGGGGCGTGCGCGACCGCATTCAAGAATTCAACCGAGTGGCCGCATGGCCGGCACAATCTTTCCAGGAGAACAAGCAATGCTGAAGATCAACAACCTGCAGGCCCGGGTCGAGGCGGCCGAGATCCTCAAGGGCATCGACCTCGAGGTCAAGGCGGGCGAAGTGCACGCGATCATGGGTCCGAATGGCTCGGGCAAGAGCACCCTGTGCCAGGTACTCGGCGGCCGTGACGGCTACGAGGTGACCGGCGGCACGGTGGAATTCATGGGCAAGGACCTGTTTGAACTCGAGCCCGAGGAGCGTGCTCGCGAGGGCATTCTGCTGGGTTTTCAGTACCCGGTGGAGATTCCCGGTGTCAAGAACATCTATCTCCTGAAAGAGGCCTACAACGCCCAGCGCAAGCATCGCGGTGAGCCCGAAGCCGACACCTTCCAGTTCCTGAAACTGGTGCGCGAAAAGCTCAAGACCATGCAGATGGACGAGAGCTTCCTGCACCGGGCGGTGAACGTGGGCTTCTCCGGCGGCGAGAAGAAGCGCAACGAGATCCTGCAGATGCTGGTCCTGGAGCCGAAACTCGCCCTGCTGGACGAGACCGATTCCGGCCTGGACATCGATGCGCTCAAGGTGGTCTCCGAGGGCGTCAACCGGCTTCGGTCCCCGGATCGTGCGATCGTGCTCGTGACCCACTACCAGCGGCTGCTGAGCCACATCGAACCCGATTTCGTCCACGTCCTGTCTGGCGGGCGCATCATCAAGTCCGGCGACAAGACCCTGGCCCACGAACTGGAGCGCAACGGCTACCAGGGGATCATCGAGGAGGCGGCATGAGCACGAACGCCCTGAGCCAACACTACGCCGAGCAGGTGCAGCGCGTGCAGGACGGGCTGCCCGGCGCCATTCCCGAGTGGCTCGCCGGCCGCCGCCGCGGTGCCGCGGCGCGCTTTTCCGAGGCGGGCTTCCCCGATCCGCGCCAGGAAGAGTGGAAGTACACCAACGTGCGCCCGATCGCAACCAAGCCCTTCATGGCGGCGGTGACCGATGCGCCGTTGTCGGAGGAAGCGCTGCGCGCGATGGGATTCCAGGGCCTGGATGCCTACCGCATGGTCTTCGTGGACGGGCGTCTGCGCACGGAGTTCTCCGATCTGGCCGATCTTCCCGCGGGGGTCACCGTACAGGGCCTCGCGGATGCACTGGCCTCCGATCCCGACCCCTTGGAGCCTCTGCTTGGCACGCTCGCTCATGATCGTTTCTCGAGCTTTGCCGCAGCGAACATGGCCTTCCTGACGGATGGCGCCGTGATCCGCCTGGGCAAGGGCGTACGCCTGGAGCGGCCCCTGCACCTGTTGATGGTCGGTTCCGCCGGTGGTCCGGCGACCTGGAGCCACCCCCGGGTGCTGATCCAGGCCGGAGAGGGCTCCGACGCCACCGTGATCGAGCACTATGCGGACCTGGAAGGTGCCAGCGGCTTCACCAATACGGTGACCGAGCTGCGTGCCGAGGCCGGGGCACAGCTGCGCCATTACCTGCTGCAGGACCATGCCGATAGCGCGTATCACGTGGGCAGCGTCTTCGTCCAGCAGCGGCGCGACAGCCGCGTGACATCGCACAACGTGAATCTCGGCGGCCGTCTGGTGCGCCACGATCTGAATGTCGACCTGACCGAGCCGGGCGCCGAGATCGAACTCAATGGCCTGTTCCTGGTGGGCGGACGCCAGCACGTGGACACCCATACCCGCGTTCACCATTCCTCGCCACACACGACGAGCCGGGAGCAGTACCGGGGTATCGGCCAGGGTCACGGCCGGGGCGTGTTCAAGGGCCGGGTGTTGGTGGAGCGGGGCGCGCAGAAGACCGATGCGCAGCAGCACAGCGCCAATCTGCTGCTCTCGCCCAACGCGGAGATCGATACCAAACCGGAACTGGAAATCTATGCCGACGATGTGAAGTGCGCCCACGGCGCCACCGTCGGCCAGCTTGACGAGACCTCGATGTATTACCTGCGCAGCCGTGGTATTGATGCCGAGGCGGCGCGGGGCATGCTTGTGTTCGCCTTTGCCGACGAGGTCCTTGAGCGGATGGAGCTGGCTCCGGTGCGCACCAGCATCGAAAGGCGGCTGGCGGCGCGGCTCCCGGAGGCCGGTGCAATCGACGTCATCGGCTGAGCGAGCCGACCCGTATTCGCAGTTGAAACCTTGAGCAGAGAGGCCAGGACATGCAGGTTCAGGAAATGATCAAACTCAGCCGTGACTGCCCGGCCGTTGCGGTGCCCGCGGGGCAACGGGTGATGATCGGTGAGGGTGGCGAGGTCGGGCTGGTGCAGGCGCTTGGCGGCAGCTATACGGTGACCGCCGAAGGCCGCATGTTTCGGATCGATGCCAAGGACGCGGATGCGTTGGGCAAGGAGCCAACACCACGCCCCGAACTGCCGGAAAACGCCTCGGACGAGGAGGTCGAAAAGTTGATCTGGGATCAGATGCGTGGCTGTTACGACCCCGAGATCCCGATCAACATCGTCGACCTGGGGCTGATCTACCGTTGCGAGATCGAACGCAACGAAACCGGTGGCCGCTCGGTGCACATCGATATGACCTTGACCGCACCCGGGTGCGGCATGGGCAACGTGATCGCCACCGATGTGTGGCAGCGGGTGATGGAAGTCCCTACCGTAGACGAGGCCACGGTCGAGGTCGTCTTCGATCCGCCCTGGGACGCCTCGCGCATGACCGAGGCTGCGCGCCTGCAGACGGGAATGTTCTGACATGAATGGTTGGGTAGATGTGGCCCCGCCGAATGAAATCGAGCCGGGGCAGCACCGGTTGGTCGATGTCGATGATGTGCCGGTCCTTGTCTTCAATGTCGAGGGCGACTTTCATGCCATCGAGGACATGTGTTCGCATGAGGAGTATCCAATGGCCGGCGGCGAGGTCAAGGGCGACCGCATCACCTGCCCGCAACACGGGGCGGAGTTCTGCCTGCGCACCGGCGCGGCCTTGACCGCCCCTGCCTATGAGCCCCTCACCACATTTCCCGTACGGATTCACGAGGGCATGGTGCAGGTCCGGGATGATCGCTGGGATTGAGACCGGCCGATCAGGCGCCATGATCCAGCCAGCAGATTCGACACGATTCAGGAGAAGCAGCCAATGAATACCACGGCCGTTGAGAGCAGCACACCGACCAGCAGTGCGCAGGTGCCCGAGGCAGACCGCGTCCGGGCGACCGACAAGGCCACGCGTCACATCCTGAAACAGATGGAGTCGGACCCGTCCGCGATCGGTTTCCGTCTCGAGGTGAAACGTACGGGCTGCTCCGGCTGGATGTACGTGGTCGATCTGGTCCGCGAAGCCCGCGACGACGACATGATTTTCAGCGTCGGTGGCGGTCTCGACATCTACGTCGATGAGAAGAGCTTCGGTTTCGTCCATGGCACGGAGATCGACTTCGTTTCCGAGGGGCTGACCCGGCAATTGGTGTTCAACAATCCCAACGTCACGGCCGAATGCGGCTGCGGCGAGAGCTTCTCCATAGGCTAGCAGCCTGTCGGACTTGGGTGCCCGTAGCGAGCCGTGTGGGAGAGCGAGGGCAGTTTTTCATGATTTCGAGGCGCATAGTGGTTCTAT
>PUOZ01000160.1 GCA_003553165.1 Thioalkalivibrio sp. | reverse complement strand
TGGATGGCCTCGATGGCCTCGCAGATCGAATCCGTCAGGTCGATCTCGATGCTGCCGATGTTCTCGCTCAACTGGTCCAGGCGGGTGGCCCCGACCAGATTGCTGGTCACGAATGGCTGGCGGTTGATGAAGGCCAGGGCCAATTGTGCCGGCGTAAGCCCATGATCCCGGGCCAGAGCCGCGTAGGCCTCGGTCGCTGCGATTCCCTGCGGGTTGCTGTAGCGCGAGAAGCGCTCGAACAGAGACAGCCGCGCACCCTCCGGCTGCACGCCACCCAGGTATTTGCCGCTCAGCATGCCGAAAGCCAGCGGCGAATAGGCCAGGAGCCCGACGTCCTCGCGAATGGCCATCTCGGCCAGCCCGGATTCGAAGCTCCGGTTCAGCAGGTTGTAGGGATTCTGGATGCTGACCAGCCGCGGCGCGATGCCCTGCTCCGCCGCACGCAGCCATTGCATCAGACCCCAGGGCGTCTCGTTGGAGATCCCGATCGCCCGGACCCTGCCGTCGCGCACGAAATCCTCCAGCACCGCGGCGGTCTCGGCAATGTCGGTGGCGACCTCACCGGGTTCGTGTTCGTACCCCAGCTTGCCGAAGAAGTTGGTCGTACGCGCCGGCCAGTGGATCTGATAGAGATCGACGTAATCCGTCTTCAGCCGCTCCAGGCTGGCCGTCAGGGCAGCCTCCATATGGCCCCGGACGAGTTGCGGCCCGCCTCGCAGCCAGGGCATGGACTCCGCCGGACCGGCCACCTTGGTCGCAAGCACCACCCTGTCCCGGCAGTCCCGGGCCTGCAGCCAGCGTCCGATGTAGGTCTCGGTCAAACCCTGGGTCTCCGCCCGGGGCGGCACCGGGTACATCTCCGCCGCATCGATGAGGTTAACGCCCTGCGCCAGCGCGTAGTCGAGCTGTTCGAAGGCCTCGGCCTCGGTATTCTGCTCGCCCCAGGTCATGGTGCCGAGCCCGATCAGGCTGACGTCGATGCCGGTGCGGCCAAGCGGACGGTACTTCATCGTTGGTGTGCTCCTCCGTCGTGGGCGGTCAGGTGAACAGGGTCAGGACCCCGGTGTAGCCATAGAGCCGGTTGGCGAAGATCTCGCCGTTGGCGAAGAAACCGACCAGAGGTACGTCGCCCAGGGCGTCCTGCACGATGGCAAGCTCCGTGCCCTCATCGCCAAACTGGTTCCGGCCACGACCGAGACAGCTGACATAGATGCCGCCGCGGATGCCGCCCGGACACTGCGCGCGGATCTCGCCCAGCATGCGCTCCAGGTCGTCCCGCGCGGCCTGGCCGTCACGGCGCACGAACAGAACGCGCTCCCCCTGGTTCAGCATCTCGCCAACGGCAAGCAGGTCGCGGTCCAGATCGAGACCGATGATGTTGCGCACCCGGTAGTCCCCGGTATCCGAACCGCTGATCGGGAGCCCTATGTGAATGTAGCCGAGGGCGCGGCGAAGGTCGCGCGCCAGCACCTCACCGATGACATCCCGGAACACCGGCAGGGCCGGGCGATCGTCGAGCTTGACGATGATGTTGCGCCAGGTCTCGGTCAGCCGGTGCTGGCCCGGCAACGGCGAGCAACCCTGCGAGTGCCGCGCGGCCAGCGGCACGGTCTCGCGCAGGGCTAGCCCGGATACCCCGCCCGCAACGACGGCACCGGCGAACTGGACCACCTCACCCTGCCCGGAACTCACACCCCCGGTGGTGAACCAAGCGGTCTCCTGATCGATGCGCGTGAGCAGGTCCTCGAGCCCGGCGAAACCGGGATCCGCGTGGAGGATCAGTCGCCCCGGCTGCTCGGGCGAAAGAAATCCCGCCAACTGTTCGCGCAACGCCTCGAAGGAATCGACCGGCCCCTTGATCAGGCGGAAGCCTCCCGGCTCCAGCGAGCCGACCAGAGCCACGGCCGCGGGCGTCTCGTAGAGCTCCTCACGACCACCGATCAGGGCCATGCCGGCGCAACCGCTCCAGTGCCTGATACCGGTCACCGCCTCCAGCCCCTTCAGCAGTTCTTGCCCGTGCCGGGCCATCGAGTCCGACAGGTACAGCAGTCCAAACGTCGAGTCCGGAACCACCGAGCCTGCCTCCAGCGCCAGGGCATCGGCCAGCGCATCGGCGAGTCTGCCAGGCTCACTGCCCTTGGCGACGGCGTAGCGGAATGCGGTTGAGGTCGTCATCCTGTCAGGTGCTCCAACATGCTCTTTGCCTCATTGTCGGTCGCGGTAATGCCCATGGACACATCGATGCGGCCGGGTTCACGGCCAAACCTCAGCCGCACGTGGTGCCGCGTCTCCAGTTCCTCCAGGAACCAGGCGATCTCCGACGGATGCACCGTCCTGCCGCCCCGGTCGAGATGGCGGACCAGGACGTCGGCCTCACGGACCTTCAGGAAGAGCGGCTGCGGCAGATCCAGCGGCAACACGTGTGTCTGCACCAGCCATTCGATCGGACTCGGCCGCTTCGCGGGAAGGCTACGGGCGTCGAGCCGGAAATGCCCGCCACCGCCAGGCTGCTTCAGAAGTTCCTCGAGCCAGTCCCCGGAAAATCCCCGGTGCACGATCAGGCTGCGCCCGGTAAAACGCTCTCGAAAGCGGTCCAGCTGCCGCGCCGGCCGATGGGCCAAGAAACCAAACACGGTCCGTCCTCCAAAGGCTTTCTGCGACTGCATCGTAGCCGAGCGGAAACGGGGCGAAAAAAAGCCCCGCTCTCGCGGGGCTTGGAACCGGATGGGCCGTACGGGAAGTTCGGTACCCACGGAGCACCGCCGGACGCAGCGGCGCAAGACGGTCGAGTGCATGCATGGCGGGCCTCTTTCCGGCTTGCCCAACGCAGCGCCGGCGTGCCTGCCGAAGCAATGGGGCACCGAACCTGCCGGATGGCCTGCTCTGAGGCCATGCGACAGGCGACCGATCACAGCAATCAGCCGCGACGGTCGAGAATGTCGTGGATGATCGGCGCGAGAATGATCTCCATCGCCAGGCCCATCTTGCCGCCGGGAACGACCAGAGTGTTCGGTCGCGACATGAACGAGTCGTGCAGCATGTTCAGCAGATAGGGAAAATCCACGCCGAAGCGCTTCGGATCGCTGAACCGGATCACCACCAGGCTCTCGTCCGCCGTGGGAATGTCGCGCGCGATGAAGGGGTTGGAGGTATCCACCGTCGGCACCCGCTGGAAGTTGATGTGGGTGCGGGAGAACTGTGGCGTGATGTAGTGCACGTAGTCGGGCATGCGCCGCAGGATGGTGTCGACGATGGCCTCGGCGGTGTAGCCGCGCTCGGCGTTGTCCCGGAAGATCTTCTGGATCCACTCCAGGTTCACGATGGGCACGACGCCGATGCCCAGGTCGACATGACGGGAGATGTCGGCGTCGCCATGCGCGGCCAGCCCGTGCAGACCCTCGTAGAACATCAGGTCGGTATCGGGCTCGATGTCCTCCCAGGGAGTGAATTCACCGGGACCCAGGCTGGTCCCCATGCGCTTGTTGTGGAACTCGGCCTCCTCATCCGAATGCAGGTAGTAGCGCTTCTGCCCCTGCCCGGTCTCGCCATACGTCTGGAACAGTTCCTCGATGCGATCGAAGAGATTGGCCTCGGGACCGAAGTGGGAGAAGGACAGGTTGCCCTCCGCCTCGGCGGCCTGCATTGCCGCCTTCATCGCCTTGCGGTCATAGCGGTGAAAGCTGTCGCCTTCGATCACGACCGGCTTGATATGCGCCCGCTCGAAGATGTACTCGAAGGAGCGTTTTACCGTGGAGGTGCCGGCGCCCGAGGATCCGGTGACGGCAATGACGGGATGTTTCTGGGACATGGGGATTTCTCCTCGAAAAAAATGGGATGCGGCTAAGCATACCTAGAAAATGACGTTGAGCATGATCAGGGCGACGACCATGAACAGGATGGTCATGATGCTGCCCGCCTTCAGATAGTCCTTCACGCGGTATCCGCCCGGACCCATGATCAGCGCGTTCACCTGGTGCGTAGGGATCAGGAAGGAATTCGAGGTGGCAATGGCAACCGTCAGTGCGAATACCCGGGGATCGGCATCCATCCCGGCTAGTTGCGCCGCCATTGCGAAATTGATGGACAGGGGCACCAGGAGCACCGTC
>PUOZ01000007.1 GCA_003553165.1 Thioalkalivibrio sp. | reverse complement strand
TTCGGGGGAGGCGTGGTCGGCGACATCGCCGGGTTCGCCGCGGCGATCTACCAGCGCGGCATCGATTTCATCCAGGTGCCGACCACCCTGCTCTCGCAGGTCGATTCGTCCGTGGGCGGCAAGACAGGGGTCAACCACCCGCTGGGCAAGAACATGATCGGCGCCTTCCACCAGCCCCGTGCCGTACTCATCGACACCGATACCCTGCGGACCTTGCCGGCGCGGGAACTGCGCGCCGGTGCGGCCGAGATCATCAAGTACGGCCTGATCCAGGATGCCGGATTCTTTACCTGGCTGGAGCGGCACATCGAGGCACTGCTGGATCTCCAGGAAGAAATCCTGATCGAGGCCATCTACCGCTCCTGCGCCTGCAAGGCCGAGGTGGTGGCGGCCGACGAGCGCGAGTCCGGGCGCAGGGCGCTGCTGAACCTAGGCCACACCTTCGGGCACGCGATCGAGGCCGGCATGGGCTACGGCCGGTGGCTGCACGGCGAAGCCGTCGGTACCGGCATGGCAATGGCCGCGCGCATGTCCGAACACATGGGCTGGCTCAGCGGCACCGAGCGGGAACGGGCCGAGGCCCTGATCGCCCGTGCCGGGCTGCAGCTCTCCCCGCCCCCGGAGGTCGGAGCCGAGCGTTTCCGCGAGCTGATGGCCATCGACAAGAAGGTCATGGACGGGCGCCTGCGGCTGGTGCTGCTGAAGGCGATCGGCACCGCGGTGGTGACCGGCGAATTCCCACGCGAGGCGCTGGAAAATACCCTGCCGCCGCCCGAGACACGCGAGACCGGCCTTGGCTGAACCCGCGACCGAAACGAGGCCCGCCGGCCCCTGGCTCGCGCCGTACGCATCCGCGCCGACGCATTCCCGTGGCCGAATCCATCCCGAACCGCCGCCGAACCACCGCAGCGAATTCCAGCGCGACCGCGACCGCATCGTCCACAGCACCGCCTTCCGGCGCCTGAAGTACAAGACTCAGGTCTTCGTGAGCCACGAGGGCGACCTGTTCCGCAACCGGCTCACCCACTCGCTGGAGGTTGCCCAGATCGCGCGCTCCAGCGCCCGCGCGCTGGGGCTGAACGAGGATCTGACCGAGGCCATCGCCCTGGCGCACGACCTCGGCCACACACCCTTTGGCCACGCCGGGCAGCGCGCGCTGAACAACTGCATGCGCGACCGCGGCGGCTTCGAGCACAACCTGCAGTCGCTGCGGATCGTCGACTTTCTCGAGCAGCACTATGCCGAGTTCGACGGGCTGAACCTGACCTTCGAGACCCGGGAAGGCGTCCTGAAGCACTGCTCGCAGGAAAACGCACGGCGCCTCGGGCCTGTCGCCGAGCGTTTCCTGAAGGACGGGCAGCCGAGCCTGGAGGCCCAGCTCACCAACGTGGCCGACGAGGTTGCCTACAACAATCACGACATCGACGACGGCCTGCGCGCCGGACTGCTCACCATGGAACAACTGTGCGAGGTCGAACTGTTCCGGGTGCGCCACGACCAGGTCCGCTCCCGCTACCCGGCGCTGGAAGCCCGCCGCGTGCAGCACGAGACCGTGCGCCGGATGATCGATGCCCTCGTATCCGACCTCATCACCACGAGCCGGGCAGCCGTGGCGGCGGCCGGAGTCCACCACCCCGACGCGGTGCGCGCGGGCACGGAGCCGCTGATCCGGTTCAGTCCGGAGATGGCCGGTCAGAACCGGGAACTCAAGCGCTTCCTGCGCGAGAACCTGTACCATCATCACCGTGTCCATCGAATGACGGTGAAGGCCCAGCGCATCGTCCAGGACCTGTTCAACGCATTCATGGACGATGCCAAGCTGCTTCCGGAGCACTTCCAGGCCCATGCGCGCGAACTCGCGGAACACGACGAACACGGCCTGGCACGAGGGATCGCCGACTACATTGCGGGAATGACCGACCGTCACGCGATTCGCGAACACCATCGGGTCTTCGACCTGCGCACCCTGATCTGAGCCTGCCGCCATGTCCCTGCATCCCGACTGTCTGGCCGAACTGAAACTGCGGCACCCGCCGTTCGACTCGCTGCCGAGCGAGGATTTCGTCTACAGCGATGAACATCTGGAGGACATGCTTGCAGCCGCGCGTGCGGCCATGGAGACACCGGGCGCGATCCTGATGCTCACTGGCGAGGATGGCTCCGGCCGGAGCATGCAGTTGATGCGGCTGCTGGGATCGTTGCCCGACAACTACGAGCTGATCGCCTTCCGCGCGCGGCTGAACACCCAGTTCGAGGCGGTGGACTTCACCATCCGCAACCACCTGCGCGCCGGGGGCAACGACGACCCGGATCTCCCGCTGAGCGATCTTCTGGCCAGACGTATCCGCGCCGACTTCGACCCGGTGATCGCGGTGGACGATGCCCATCTGCTGGGCATGGATCTCATCAACATCCTGCTGCGCATCCGCAGCGACATCCTTGTGGCCGAGGGCCGGGCGCCGCGGCTCATCCTGGCCGGAGACTCTGTCCTGCTGCGCCGCCGCCTGCAGCTGCGGCCGTCGGAGGAGGAGCAGATCGCGCGCTTCACCCTGCGTCCCTTCAGCCTCGAGCAGACGGAGGCCTACCTGCGTCACCGGCTGCGCGCGGCCGGCCTGGCCGATGCCGGTGCCATTCTTACGGACGATACCGTCGCCGACCTGCAGGCCGAGAGCAAGGGCCTTCCGGAGGCCCTGAACATCTACGCCAACGAGTGGCTGGAACGCCTTTGCCGGGCACGCCTGGCGAAATCCGCCGGGTCAGGCGCCGCCTCGGGGATGGGCTCGAACGTGGGCGACGGCACGGCATGGCAGACCTCGCATGCCGCCCTTGGGGTGACCGGCGATCCGCCCGACGAGACGCCGCCGGTCGAGAGCAGCGCAAGTCAGACGGACCCGGACGATCGGCCCGAACCGTCGGCGCTGGCAGACCTGCGCGCGAATGCAGAGGATCGCGACCCGAAATTGCAGCTTCGCGAAGAGGAACAAGAGGAGACGGGTACGCCGGTACCGTTCTGGAGCCGGACGTGGTTCGTCCCCGCGGTGGCCGCCCTGGTCGCCTTTCTGGTCCTCGCCCCGTTCGCGCGGCATCTCTTCGACCGCCCCCCGGACCCTCCCGTCAGGACCGTCGAGCTGCCGCTCCCCGTGATTCCCGCGCCAGCCCCCGATCCAATCGAACCGGAAACCACCCTGGGGGATCCGCTGGCGACCGCACCGGCGCCGCTCCAGAATGGCGATCCTGAAATCGTGGAGGTTCCGTTCGACGACCGTCCTCCGGCAGAGATGCCGCCAACGGACGTGGCCCCCGCACCGCCACCCGAGGTGCCGCCGGCTCCAGTGCCGCAGCCCGAACCGCGCCCGGAGCCGCCGCCGGAGCCTCGCGCCGAGCCCGCCCCGTCGCCGCCCCCGGATGCCCCGGCCGAGCCGCCTCGCACCCCGGTCCAGCCGCCCCCCGAGCCGCCCCCGGCCGCGGCGCTGGCCGAGGACCTGGCCTGGCTCGGGCGGCAGAACCGCGGCCACTTCACCATCCAGTTGGCCGCAGCCCATAACGCTGAAGCGGCGCGCAGTTTCGTTGAAAGCCACGGCTTGACGGGAATCCGCCTGATCCCGACGCGTTCGGGAGGCAGCGACTTCGTGGTCGCGCTGGCGGGGAGTTTCTCCAGCCGTTCGGCGGCGGAACAGGCGCGCGCCAACCTTCCGGAGGACGTGCGCGCGGGCCAGCCCTGGATCCGCTCCATCGGGTCGGTCCAGGATATCCAGCGCTAACTCTCCTGCATCGTGGTCGTGAAGCACCCCCGATGATGAAAAGCCGCAAACTGTAGGTCGGGTTAGCCCAAAGGGCGTAACCCGACGGGCTTCGCACCCCACCCATGGGCGCAAAATAGCGTCGTCCCCGGGACCTCGTCGGGTTACGCTGCGCTAACCCGACCTACTGGGCTGTGACTTTCACGCCAAGACCGCTCGCCGCCTTCGACCGACGGTCTGCTCCCAAGCAGGGATCCGTGCCATGATGCGCGCGGGAGAATAACGGCTCCGCCGGGCCGAGCACAGGCAGCCCCATGGCAGGACGCATACCACAGGCTTTCATCGACGATCTGCTCGAACGCACGGATCTGGTCGA
>PUOZ01000142.1 GCA_003553165.1 Thioalkalivibrio sp. | reverse complement strand
GGATCGAACTGGACGCCGAAGACAGTGAGAAACTGGATCGCTGGCTCGCCGACGCTGCCGGCCGGCTCGTCCCGCACGAAATCGTCGCCCCGCCGGTCCCGCTTGCGGTGCTGCCACGCATCGACCGGGTACGGGCCGCGTTGCAGAAGAAGGGCGCCCGCGGAACCGAGTCCTCGCTGCTGTATGCCTTCGGCCTGCAGTTGAACATCGAGGCCCACAGCCTCGAAGCCGACTGGCTGACGTCCATCCTCAAGGCCTTCGTATTGCTCTACGAGGCCCTGGTCAAGGCGGGCAACATCGATTTTTCGCGCCAACTCTCGCCCTACATCAAACCCTTTCCCGGCAGCTACGTGCGCCATGTGCTGCAGCCCGGCTACCGCCCCGGCATCAAGGAACTGATCGACGACTACCTCGCGCACAACCCGACGCGCAATCGGCCCCTGGACATGCTGCCCCTGTTTGCCGGCATCGACCGGGAACGCGTGATGGCGGCGCCGGTGGAACGCGAACTGATCAAGCCCCGCCCGGCCCTGCATTACCGGCTGCCCAACTGCGAGATCGACGATCCCGACTGGACCCTCGCGCGGCCATTCAATGGCTGGGCCCAAGTGGAACACCTGGCCGCCGATCTGGACCGCCTGGACGCGGCGGGCTCGGAATACCTGCAGCGGCCGGCACAGGCCCTCGGTCAACTGGCTGACGAATGGGCGAAGCGCATCCGTGACTGGTTCTGAACAACAAGGGGCCGCCGACCGGGAGACCACGGCGGACAGCAGGCCCCGGCGGCCGCTGGTTGCGATCACCGGACCCGACCGCGGCGGCTGGCTGGCATGGTTCTTCACAGCCCTGGCTGTGCGCCGTGCCGGTGGCCGGGCCGTGCATATCCGTCCGGCCCATCCCCGTCACCACTGCCCGTTCGATGCCCTGATCGTAGGCGGCGGCGCCGACGTGGACCCCTCCCTGTACGGAGATTTCGAGGGCCCCGGCGTGAGCGAGATCCAGGCTGCGGAGCGCCGTTGGTCGCAACGCCTCTTTGGTTATGCCTTCTACCCCGTCCTGTGGCTGCTGCGACGCATGTTCCAGTCCCACGGCGGCACGCTGGACAAGGAGCGGGACCGCCTGGAAAAGGCCCTGATCAACCGGGCACTGGATGAACACAAACCGGTACTGGGCATCTGCCGTGGCATGCAACTGATCAACGTCGTGCTGGGCGGGACCCTGAACCGGAATCTGGATGGCTTCTACGTGGAGATTCCACAAGCCCGCAGCCTGCTGCCGGTGAAGCACGTGACCCTGAAACCGGGGACCCGGCTGGCGCGCGTCTTCGATCGCGGCGACCTGTGGGTGAACGCGCTGCACGATCAGGCCGTGAACAAACTGGGAACGGGACTGCGGGTGGCTGCCTGCGAGGCCACCGGCGTCGTTCAGGCCATCGAGGCCGTGCAGGGCTGGAGCGTCGGGGTGCAGTGGCATCCCGAGTACCTGCCGCAAAAGGAGACCCAGCAACGCCTCTTTCGAGCCCTGGTCCGGGCGGCAGCCGAGGGTATGGAGGAAGAGCGGGCCTGATCAGCCCCCCGCAGGATAAGGGATGCCCAGCCCGCCCAGGCCGCAATAGCCCCCGGGGTTTTTCGCCAGGTACTGCTGGTGATACTCCTCCGCGAAGAAAAACGCCTCGAGCGGTGCGATCTCGGTGGTGACCGGGCCGCGCCCGGCACTGCGCAGGGCACTCGCGAAGCGCTCCCGACTCGCCTCCGCGACCGGCAGATGCTCGGGCACCGAGACATAGATCCCGGACCGGTACTGGGTTCCGGCATCGTTGCCCTGACGCATGCCCTGGGTCGGGTCGTGCCCCTCCCAGAAGATCTGGAGCAGGGTCTCGACCGAAACGCTTTCCGGGTCGAAGACGACCTGCACGATTTCATTGTGGCCGGTCAGCCCGGAACACACTTCCCGGTACGTGGGATTCGGGGTATACCCCGCCGCGTAGCCCACTGCCGTGGTGTACACGCCCGGCTTGGTCCAGAACAGCCGCTCGGCACCCCAGAAACATCCCATCCCGAAGTGGATGACCTGCATTCCGGCCGGATACGGTGGTGCCAGCGGGGCGTCGAGGACCGCATGGCGCGCCGGGACCGGCATCGCGACATCACGGCCGGGCAGGGCCTCGGAGGGGTCGGGCATACGGGTCTTGTGCATGGCGGCGAACAGCATCGATGTTTCCTCAGGGTTTCCCGGCCGGTTCGATGCGCAGCAGCTCCCCGGGATCGTGATCGGTCAGCACGTAGATCAGGCCGTCGCGCACGCGCACGTCGCGGATTCGACTGCCCCAGGCCTCCAGCATGCGGACCTCGGACACGACCTCGTTGCCGGCATCGAAGCTTAGACGGGCCAGGTGACGGTGCGCCAATGCCCCGACCAGAAGGTCGCCTTCCCAGTCCGGGAACGCGTCGCCCCGATAGAAGGCCATGCCGGAGGGCGCAATGGAGGGGGTCCAGTAATGCAGCGGCTGCTCCATGCCCTCCTTTTCGCGGATGCCCTCGCCGATCGGCGCGCCGGAATAGTCGATGCCGTGGCTGATCACGGGCCAGCCGTAGTTCAGGCCGGCCTCGATGATATTGATTTCGTCGCCGCCGCGCGGGCCGTGCTCGTGTTCCCAAAGCACGCCGGTCTGCGGATGCAGGGCCATGCCCTGGGGATTGCGCACCCCGTAGGCGTAGATCTCCGGGAGCACGTCGCCGCGCCCGACGAAGGGGTTGTCTGCGGGGACCCGCCCATCGTCGTGCAGGCGCACGATCGTTCCGGCATGGTCATCGAGACGCTGGGCGCGCGGCATGTCGCCGCGGTCGCCGACGGACACGAACACGTAGCCATCCCGGTCGAACACGATGCGGCTGCCGAAATGGCGGCCACCCCGGCTCGCGGGCTGCGCCGTGAACAGGACCTCGATGTCGTGGAGGCGATCGTCTTCGAAGCGTGCCCGCGCCAGCCGCGTAGTCACGCCGTTGTCCACCGACGCCGCATAGGTGAAATACAGCCAGCGGTTCTCCTCGAACCCGGGATGCAGGGCCAGGTCCAGCAGCCCGCCCTGCCCGGTCGCGGTGATCGCGGGCAGCCCGGGTACGGGGTCCGGCTGCAGCACACCGTCCCGGAAGATGCGCAGCCGGCCCGGGCGCTCGCTGATCAGCATGCTGTCATCGGGCAGGAAGGCGATGGCCCAGGGATGCGTCAGTTCACTGGTCATCGAGACGACCCGGTAGTCATCCGAGGCGGCGGATGGCCCGCTGGTCCCTCCGGCACAGGCGCCGACCGTCAGCAGGAAAAGAAGCAAGGCAGTGCGCAGCGACAGCTGGGCAGGACGGAGCAATGGCAGCAGCATGTTTCCCCCAGGATTTTTGTGCCGATGCAGCGTTTGTCCGTCAGGAAGGCCGGCGGGTTCCGCCGTCAGGGGCTTACTGGCGCATCCGGCATGCCCGCACGGCCACAGTCGCGCGCGATCGCGCGCACCGCGGCCACCAACGCCTCGGCCGCGCCGGCGCGCAGGCGGGCCCGCAGATGTTCGACGAGGTCGGTCTGCCGCGTCTGCAGATCCCGCGCCAGCGACATCAGGCCGGCGCGCTCATCCTGCTGCCGCGCCAGTTCGAGTTCCGGGGCGTCGAACGGCAGGGTCAGGGACAACTCGATCAGCTTGCGCAGGCGCGCCGCGCCCGCCTCCTCGGAGGCCTCGGCCAGTTCCTTGCCAAACACCTGCAGGTCATGGATCTCGCCGAGCAGTTCCTGCAGTACCTTGAGCGCAACGACCTGCTCGGCCGCCTGCGGGAACGCGAGGGTCAACGGTTCGAGCAGGTAACGCAGGCGCTTGCCGCTGATGCGCGCCATGTGCAGCGGCTCCTCGGAACTGTCAACGAGGACCTGCGCGCAGCGCAGCGAGAATTCACCGCCGGCCTCGAGCAGCAGGCCGGCGGTGACCTCGGCGAAACCGGGTTCCGTCCCCTCGCCCCGGGTCTTGAGCCGTGCGCGCAGGGGCTTGTGCACCAGTCGGAAGCGCTCCGCCAGCGAGGCACGCAACTCCTCGTATTCCGACTCCAGGCGCTGTTCCAGGCGTTCCTGCAGCCACTCGAAGCCGGGCTGGTGATGCGGTTTGGGATCTGCTCGACGCTGCGCCAGCCG
>PUOZ01000369.1 GCA_003553165.1 Thioalkalivibrio sp. | reverse complement strand
TCATTCCGGGGCGGCTGAACGATCCCACCGAACATGCGAGGAGAAACGTGAAGAAAACCCAGAGCAAGGCACGAGCCGGCGAGGGCCTGTACCTCATCCTGATCAGCGTGCATGGGCTGATCCGCGCCTCGAACCTCGAACTGGGCCGCGATGCGGACACGGGTGGCCAGACGCTCTACGTCGTCGAGCTTGCCCGCGCCCTGGCTCGTCACCCAGAGGTCGGCCGGGTGGACCTGCTGACACGCCGCGTCGAGGATGCCCGTGTCGCGAGGGATTACGCTGTGCCCGAAGAAGACCTCGGCAATGGCGCGCGCATCGTGCGTCTGGAATGCGGGCCGCGTCGTTATCTGCACAAGGAACGGCTCTGGCCCCATCTCGACTGCTACGCCGACAACGCACTGGATCATATCCGCCGGGTCGGCCTGCGCCCGGATGTGATCCATGGTCACTATGCCGATGCGGGTTACGTGGCCACGCGTCTGTCCAACCTGCTTGGGGTGCCGATGCTGCAGACGGGCCATTCGCTGGGTCGCGTCAAGCGCGAGCGTCTGCTCGCCAACGGCATGAAGAAGGCTGACATCGAGGCCCGTTACAACATTTCCTGGCGCATTCAGGCGGAGGAGGAGGCCCTGGCCCACGCGCACCGGGTCATCGCCAGTACCCAGCAGGAAGTGGAGGATCAATACTCCACCTACCACAATTACCACCCTTCGCGTATGGTCGTGGTGCCACCGGGCACGGATCTCTCGCGTTTCCGGCCGGCGCGGCGCGGCGAGGGAAAACCCCCCATCTGGTCCGAGGTCGCCCGCTTCCTGGAAAGGCCGGAGCGGCCCCTGATCATGGCCCTTTCCCGTGCCGACGAGCGCAAGAACATCCGTGGCCTGCTCGAGGCCTATGCCGGCAGTCCATGGCTGCGCGAGCATGCCAATCTGCTGATCATTGCCGGCAACCGGGACGACATCGCGGATCTGGACAAGGGTGCGAGGGATGTGATGATCGATCTGTTGCTGCGGATCGACCGCCACGATCTGCACGGCAAGGTCGCCTATCCGAAGCATCATCAGAGCGACGACGTTCCCGACCTGTACCGGCTGGTGGCGACCAGCAAGGGGGTCTTCGTCAATCCTGCGCTGACGGAGCCGTTCGGGCTTACGCTGATCGAGGCAGCGGCCAGCGGGGCGCCCATCGTGGCGACCAACGATGGCGGGCCGAAGGAGATCATCTCGCGCTGCCACAACGGCCTGCTGGTCGATCCGCTGGATCCACCGGGTATCGCCAAGGCGATCGAAGCCATTCTCGGGGACCGCGCGCAGTGGCGGCGCTTTGCGGAACAGGGGCGGAAGGGCGTGCGCGAGCACTATTCCTGGGATGGACATGCGGCGCAGTACATTCGCCTGATCAAGAAGCTTGGCCGCGAAGTCAAGCGTACCCGGCGCGAACAGCGCTCGGTCTCGGGGCGGCTTGCCGATGTCGACCGGGCTGTGTTCACGGATATCGACAACACCCTCATCGGCGATCCAGGGGCGCTCAAGGCCTTCCTGGCCTGGCTGCGGCGGCACCGCAAGCAGGTCGCCTTCGGGGTGGCGACCGGTCGAAGACTGGATTCGGCGCAGGAGGCACTCGAGCGGCATGGCATTCCGGCGCCGGACGTCTGGATCACCTCCGTTGGAGCCGAGATCAACTACGGCGCCGAGGCCACGCCGGACAAGGGATGGGAGCGGCACATCAGCCATCGCTGGGAGCCGGACCGTCTGCGCGACCTGCTGGCGCAGCAGATGAAGCTGATCCTCCAGCCCGATGTCGACCAGCGCCCATTCAAGCTCAGTTTCTTCGTCGATCCGGAGGAGTTCGAGGGGGTGCCAGCCATCGAGCGCCTGTTGTACCAGGCGGATCTGCATGCCCGCGTCATTCATTCGCACGGCATGTTTCTGGACCTGCTGCCGGTGCGGGCCTCAAAGGGTCTCGCGGTGCGTTACATTGCGGATAAGTGGGCAATCCCGCTGCAGCAGGTGCTGGTCGCCGGCGATTCGGGAAACGACGAGGACATGCTGCGCGGGCGGTTGTTGGGGGTGGTGGTGGGCAACCACCATCCGGAGTTGGACAAGCTCCGTGGGTTCGAGCGCATCTACTTTGCCGAGGCCATGCACGCGCGCGGCATCCTGGAGGCGGTGGAGCACTTCGATCTGCTGAACCGCTGTGACGTGCCCTCGGGGCAGAAAGGCGCCGGGCACGGATGAATCAAAAGATCGGTCCGCCTTCGTGGGGAAGCGTTCGGCAGGTCCTGGCGCAGGCGGATCGTCAGGGCCAGGGCAGCAGCAGGGCCAGGCCGGTGAGGACCGTCACGACCTCGAAGACCCGCTTGACCAGGCGGTTGCCGTAGCGGAGGGCAAGGCTGCTGCCGAGATAGCCGCCAACGAAACTACCGATCAGCAAGGCGGGCAGCCAGGTCCAGCGCACCTCGCCCAGCGTTCCCAGCACCAGCGCCCCGGTGCCGTTCCAGAACAGCCCGACCAGCACCATGGTGTAGGCCACGGCCTGGGTATAGGACAGCCCGTACCAGCGCACGAGCCAGAGGGTCACCATCAGTCCCGTCCCCGAGGTGAGCGAGCCGTTCAATACGCCGATCAGGAACAGGCCGAGGGCGCCGGTCAGCGCGTGCGTGGCGTCCCCGGCGACCGCCACCATCTGCTGGCCGAGCTGCGGCCGGCGCCAGGAGTACCAGCCGAGCCCGACGGTGAGCGCACCGAGCGCGATCTCGCCGGCGCGTGGCGGGATCTCGAGGACCAGCATGGCGCCGAGTACCACGCCGGGCAGGCCGGTGGCCAGAATCAGGGCTAGCCGACGTGCCTCGAATGTGCTCTGCTTCAAGTGTCGCAGGCTCGCGCCGATACCTAGGGCTACAGAGGCAATCTTGTGTGTGGCGAGGGCGACCGGAAACGGCAGTCCGAGAAAGATCAGCGCCGGAAGCTGGAGCAGGCCGGCGCCGCCGCCTGCAAGTGCCGACAGACCGTTTGCGATCAGGGCAATCAGCACCAGACCCAGGTGATCGAGGAGGGACATGAGACAGACGATACGCAGGTTGGCGCTGCTTTTGCCATTGGCCGTGATGGTTCCATCGCTGGGCGCGAACATTTACCAATGGGTTGACGATGCCGGTGTCGTGCACTATTCGACGACCCCGCCTCCTTCGGCATCCGCTCGGGAGATCCGCTTGCTGGATGGCCAGGGGCAAGAACGCGAGGTGCGTCCGGCGCCGCCGACGGCCGAGGAGCGCGAGCGTCAGGCCCGGGCGGAAGAACTGGAGCGGAAGGAGGCCGAGCACCGCCAACAGGAGCTCCTGCGCCGACAGGCCGAGGCGGCCGCGCGGGAGGCACGGATGCGGCATCTGCATCAGGCCTATGCCAATGTCGATGAGATTGGGCAGCAGCGTGACCGCAGGCTGGCGATGGTCGAAAACACGCTCGCGCTCAGCGAGGGCCAGGAGGCGATCCTGCAGCGTGAGCGGGAGCGCATTGCGGCCCAGATCACCGATTCGCGGCCGGGTTCCAGTGACCTTGAACGCTATCTACGGGAGCTCTCCGACCTGGATCGACGGATCAAGTGGGAGAAGGACTTCCAGACGCGCCAACGCGAGGCATTGGCCGAAATCAGGAACGCAGCCGAGGCGGATATCCGCGACTTCGAGCGTTTCCTGGCACCGGCTCGCCAATAGTCGGCATTGGAGGCAATCCGATGCGGGATTGACCCAGTGCATGGCCCACTAGCGACTGATCAACGTGCCCACGCCCTCGTTGGTCAGCAGTTCCAGCAACACCGCGTGCTCGACGCGCCCATCGACGATGTGGGTGGCGGTGACGCCGCTGCGTACGGCGTCCAGCGCGCATCGGATCTTCGGGATCATGCCCCCGTGGATCACCCCGCTGCGGATCATCTCGTCCACTTCCGCGGCCGTCAGCCGCGGGATCAGTTCGCCGGCTGCGTCCAGCACCCCCGGCGTATTGGTGAGCAGGAAGAGCTTTTCCGCGTCGAGGACGACCGCCAGCTTTTCCGCTGCGGTGTCGGCGTTGATGTTGTAGGCGTTGCCGTCCCGGTCGAAGCCGATCGGGGCGATGACGGGGATGAAGGCGCTCTTGTCCAGGTTGTGGACGATGGCCGGATCGACGCTCTCGACCT
>PUOZ01000144.1 GCA_003553165.1 Thioalkalivibrio sp. | reverse complement strand
GGCGGGTGTCGAGCCGAACATGTCGGTGAGGATCAGCACCCCGCCACCCGTGTCCAGCGCCTGCAGACGGCGTCTAGCCTCGGCCTCCACCGCGTCCGGGTCATCGCTCTGCGACATGGCCAGTGCCTCGCAGGCGTCCGGCAGTTCTCCGAGCATGCTGCGGGCGGTCTGCAGAAGGGTTTCACCAAGGTGCTGGTGGGTGATCAACATCAGACCAACGGACATTGTCTTACTCCGCGTCCATGGGATGATCGTCGAGCTCCCGGTGCCGGGTGCTGACGGTGAAATTTTCGACCCCCTGCCAGGCCTTGGCCAGACGATCGACCAGATAGGCCGACCGATGGCGGCCGCCGGTGCAGCCGATGGCCACGGTCAGGTAGCTGCGATGGTCACTGGCGAAGCTGGGCAGCCATCGTCTCAGATGCGCCTGGACGCTGTCGAACATCTCCGACACATCTGCATGCGCTTCGAGGAAGTCGACGACAGGGCCATCCAGGCCAGTGAGATCCCTGAGACCCGGTTCGTAATGGGGGTTGGGGAGGCAGCGCACATCGAAGACGAAGTCGGCATCCACCGGCGCACCGTACTTGAAGCCGAAGGACTGGAACAGCAGCGAGAGGTTCTCCGTGCCCTCTGTCGCCAGGCGTGTGCGCACCATCCGGGCCAGGTCATGCATCGAGAGATCGCTGCTGTCGATGCTCAGGTCCGCATGCGCGGCGATGGACCCCAGCCATTCCCGTTCCAGCGCAATCGCTTCGACCAGTGGCAGTCCCTTGCGGGCCAGCGGATGCCGGCGCCGGGTGTGGTGGTAACGGCGCAGCAGGGCCTCGTTCGAGGATTGCAGGAAGACGACCTCGACCTCCACGGGCTGGCTGCGCAGGCTCGCGAGCGTTCCCGCGAACCCCTCCAGTGCATCCCGGCCGCTGCGCACGTCGACGCCGACGGCAACCCTGCCGTCATTGCGATGGTTGCCGGTGCGCAACTCGTCGATCAAGCGGTCGAGCAGACCCAGCGGCAGATTGTCGACACAGAAGAAGCCCTCGTCTTCCAGGGTGCGCAGGGCCACGGTCTTGCCCGAGCCCGACAGTCCGCTGACCAGCAGGAGGCGCATCTTCAGCCCTCCCGTCCTTCCGCGGACGACACCGGGTCCGCGTCCTGCAACTGCAGGCGCAGCCGCGCCCTGAGGTCATCGCCAGCGGAATAGCCCTGCAGGTGAAGCAGGTGTGCCCGGACCGCGGCCTCGATCATGACCGCGATGTTGCGACCGGGCTCGATCGGCAGGCTGACCAGCGGGATGCGCAGGCCGAGCACCTCGACTTCTCCGCGGCAGCCGTTCATGCGGTCCTCGGGCACTGGCGCGGTCACTCCCCGGTCGCGCAGGTCGATGATCAATCGCAGATATTTGCCGCGTTTGATCGCCGAGTCCCCGTACATCGACCGGATGTTCAGCACGCCCAGTCCACGGACCTCGAGCAGATCGCGCAGGATGGGTGGACAGATTCCGCGGATGATGTCGGGGGCGATCCGGGCGAATTCCGGGGCGTCGTCGGCGATCAGGCGATGGCCGCGGCTGATGAGTTCCAGCGCGACCTCGCTCTTGCCGACGCTGGATTCGCCGCTGATCAGCACCCCCGCGCCCAGAATCTCCATGAACACGCCATGGCGCACCATGGAGCGGGCGAGACGCTGCTGCAGGAAGTAGCGCAGCAAGGCGATGAGTTCGTGGCTGCCCGCCCTGGTGCAGAGGATGACCGGCAGCGGATGTTCGCAATGCGTGGGCATCTGTTCGAACGGGCAGGTCTCCTCGGCAAAGATCACCGCCGCGGTCTCCGCGGCCGCGAGGTCGAGGATCAGCCGTTCGTGTTCGGTGGGTCCGAGCGTCTCGATGTAGCGTGCCTCGAAGTCTCCGATCACCTGGATCCGGTTCGGGCGGATCAGATTCAGGTGCCCGGCCATCGGCAGGTCGCTGTCGCCGGGCTCGTGCAGAAAACGACGGGAGGCCTCGGCCTCACCGTGCGCGTACGACAACCCGATGCGCGGTCCCAGGGCCGTAACCAGGTCGGCCAGTGTGACGCTATCAGGCATCGCGAAAGGCGATGGTCGCGGCCTGGTACAGGGCCGTGGCGTCGGCCGCGCGGCGGATCGCGGCAATGTTGTCGGGTTGAGACAGGCTTCGCGCCAGCTGCGCGAGCAGGTCGAGATGTTCGCTGGTCGATTCCTCGGGCACGATCAGTGCGATCAGGATATCGACCGGCTCATGGTCGATGGCGTCGAAATCGACGCCTTCCTGGAGACGCAGCATCGCGACCCTGGGGTGGTCGATTTCGGCCATCCGGCCATGGGGGATGGCCACCCCATGGCCGAGACCGGTGGAGCCGAGCTTCTCCCGGGCCGAGAGCGCGTCAAAGACCAGGTTGGCCGTAAGACTGCCGCCATCCGTGCCATCGTTGGCCAACGCATCGCTGAGGAGTTCCAGCGCACGTTTCTTGCTCGCGATCCCGGTCTCCAGGCGAACCCGTTCCGGACTGAGAAGATCGGCGATCTGCATCGCTCAGGCAGTCTGCTGGCGGTTGCGTTGCGCGCCCTCGGCACGATGGTGGTCCTTCATCTTTTCCTTGTGCTTGATCAGTTGCCGGTCGGTCTTGTCGATCAGGCCGTCGATGGCGGCGTACATGTCGTCATGAATGGCGTCGGCATGGATCTGGTTGCCGCTGACCTGCAGATTGGCCTCGGCCTTGTTGTGATTCTTCTCCACCGTGAGCACGACATGGATATCGATCACCTGGTCGAAGTGCCGCTCGAGGCGCTCGAACTTGTCCTGAACGTAGTCACGCAGCGCATCGGTGATGTCAACGTGATGACCGGTCAGATTGATTTGCATACTCACACTCCTTGCATTGGTGGACCGGGGGCTAGAGGAGCTGTCGCCGTTCGCTGGAAGGTGGCAGGTTCATAGCCTCACGGTATTTGGCCACGGTACGCCGGGCCACGTTGATGCCCCGGTCCGAGAGGACCTGGGCGAGTCGGAAATCGCTCATGGGCCGGTTCGGCGGCTCCTCGCTGATCAGCTGTCGGATCATCGCACGGATCGCGGTGGCGGAACATTCGCCGCCGTCGCTGGTGCCCACGTGGCTGGAAAAGAAGTACTTGAACTCGAACACGCCGCGCGGGGTATGCATGTACTTCTGGGTGGTCACGCGGGAGATGGTCGACTCGTGCATGCCCAGGGCCTCGGCAATGTCGCGCAGGATGAGTGGCTGCATCGCCACGTCGCCTTGTTCCAGGAAGGCGGACTGGCGTTCCACGATCGCACGTGCGACGCGCAGCAGGGTATCGTTGCGGCTGTGCAGGCTCTTGAGAAACCAGCGGGCCTCCTGCAGCTGGTTGCGCATGAAGGCGCTGTCGCGGGCATCGCTGACCCGGCGCACCATCCCCGCGTAGAGGCTGTTGATGCGGATGCGCGGCGCGATGTCCGGGTTCAGGTCCACGCGCCAGCCACCGTTGTCGCGGCGCACGTAGACATCGGGGGTCACATATTCCGGGGGCTGGTCGCTGATATGGCTGCCGGGGCGGGGATTCAGCGTCCGGATGAGTTCGACAGCCCTTGCCAGCGTGGTCTCGTCGAGCCCCAGGTCCCGCTGCAGGGCACGGAAATCGTGCCGCGCGAGGTTCGGCATGCCCGTGTCGACGACCTGTAGCGCAGCCGCATGCGCCGGGGTCTCGTCGCTCATCGTGCGCAGCTGGATCAGCAGGCACTCGCGCAGGTCGCGAGAGCCGACGCCGACCGGGTCGCATTGCTGGATCCAGTGCAAAACCGCCTCGATCTCGTCGATGCCCACCGCCTCCTCGCCGCCGAGGGTCTGCTGCAGGCCTTCGAGGTCGGTTTCGAGGTAGCCGTCCGTGTTGATACTGTCGATCAGGGCCGCGCCGATGCGCTGGTCCCTCTCGTTCAGCGGGCTGAGGTGCAACTGCCACAGCAGGTACTCGTGCAGGCCGCCCTCGCTCCCGGCCTGGTTTTCGAAGGGGTCGCGGTCATCCATTGCCCCCTGTTGTCCGGTTCCCCCGGTGTAGGAGAGTTCCTCCCAGTTGCCTTCGTCCGTGGAGCCCTCGGCGGTGGGCGTGTCCGGTTCGGCGTCGTTCTTGCTCTCCGGGCTGGACGCCTCCTCTGCGGGGTTTTCCT
>PUOZ01000148.1 GCA_003553165.1 Thioalkalivibrio sp. | reverse complement strand
GCGTCGAAGCGATAACTGTAGCCACTCGGTGAGAACGACGGCATCCAGTAGCGGTTCGCGCAGTGCGGGGCGGCTTCCTGTCCCTTGCGGTACAGCACTTCGTGGTAGGCGTCGGCGGCGTCCGTGTCATCCTTGTCGAACCAGTAGTTGGCGCGAATCAGGTGGCGCAGCCGGCTGATCTTTTCCAGCAGGGCATGGTCGCGCGACCCGTGGACCTCGGCGTGCAAGGCCGCGAAGCCGCGTTGTGCCTGCAGGTAGAGGAGCTGATCGTAAAGCACGTAGCCGCTCTGCAGGTACTCGTCAGCCCAGTCACCCGTCACCGGCACGTAGAGCAGGCCGCGGTTGTTGAATTCCCAGGCACCGAGCAGAAACCGCACTTTCTCGAGTACCGGCAGCAGCGCATCCAGGAAGGCCCCGTCGCCGGAGGCGTGCCAGAACTCGGCGCAGGCGATCGCGAACCACAGGCCGGCATCGACGCGCCCGGTAGTCCCGCCATAACTGATCCGCCCGGTGGCGGGGTCGACGTTGCTCGGAATCTCGCCATGCGGACCCTGATGCCGCGCCAGCACCTCCAGGGTGCGGCGGGCGGTCGCGATCAGTTCATCGTCGTCGGCACGCAATGCGGCCAGCGTCAGGATCGCGCCGTCACGTGCCCAGATGCGGCGGTAGTTCGAACGTTCCGTGGGCGAGGCCAGAAAGCCGTCCTCGGTGGCGCAGTCCCGCATCAGCCCGATGGCGCGGGCATAGCCTTCTTGGTCGGTCTCATGCATCGATCGTCTCCTCCCAGGGCGGTCCACATCACCCATGATTCGGGTGCGCACAGCCTCGGCTCAGTCCTCGATCGGGACCACCTCCAATACGACCTCCACCTCGGTCTCGCGACCGTCACGCCAGAGGGTGACGGTGACCACGTCGCCCGCCTCGCGCTCCAGGATGACCCGCTGGATGTCGATGGCCCGCGCGACCGGCTGTCCGTCGATCGCTACGATCACGTCCATGCCGACCGGATACGGCTGGTCATCGATCAGCACGGCGCCCTCGGGGCCCCGGATGCCGGCCCGATCGGCGGGACCATCCTTGGACACTCCGGTGACCACGACGCCCTGGGCCGGGAGGCCCAGATGCTCGCGCAGGGCACGCGGATAATCGGCGACCCGCAGACTGATCTGCAGGCCAAGCCGGGGCCGGTCCGGCAGCTGGGCGGCGGCGGCGGCCAGGCCGGAGAGACCGCCGGCACGCAACTCATGCATCGCTTCGCGCAGTAGATTGCTCGGCACCGCAAGACCGATGCCGGCGAAGGCCCCGGCGGGGGCGAGGATGGTGTTGTTGATGCCCACCACGCGTCCGGCGGAGTTCAGCAACGGACCGCCCGAGTTGCCGGGGTTGATCGCGGCGTCGGTCTGGATGTAGGGAATGTCGATGCCCACCAGCCCCGGCTGGTGACGTTCCACCGCGGACACGATACCCGCGGTGACGCTGGAATGCAGACCGAAGGGGTTGCCGATGGCGATCGCCTTTTGCCCGACCAGGACCCGGTCCGAGTCCGCCAGCGGGATGGCCGCGACGCTGGGCGCCTGGCCGGGCTCCAGCAGATCAAGCAACGCCAGATCCACGTCCGGGTTCGCCCCCACCACCCGCACCGGGTGTTCGACCTCGGGGCTGCCAAGATAGGACACGCTGAGCGAAGCCCCGGGGGCCAGGGCGACGCGATCCTCCGCGGCCTCGCCGATGACCATGGCGACCACATGGAAATTGGTGATGATGCGGCCGAGATCATCGACCACGAAGCCGCTGCCGCCCGCGACCCGGCGCCCGTCGGACGCCCCTCCGCCCTGCTCGCCGGCAGCCGAGGCGCGGACAGAGACCACGCTGGCCCCGGCGCTCCGGACCACCTCGATGGTATTCAGCTCGTAGGCCAGCCTGGCGCCGGGTCCGTCGCCCCCTACTGCGCACCCGAACGTGGCAACCAGGAACCCAAGCAGGAGTGCGCCCGACAACAGGTTGCGCAGGGGCCTTCGAAAGCCGTAGTGTCGGGCGCCGCGGTGTGGATCGTGGCGTCGAACCTGATTCAATCTGTCTGCGTTGGGCATCCTACCCCTCGCTCTGGTCTCGGGAAGGCCTACTAGCATAGGGGTTCACGCCGGCTCGGCCAAACCGACGCCCGCCGCTCGGAACCGCCGCGCAGTCCGTATGGTGCGGTGGCGGGACGTCGCTGCAGCTGTGCTCGCGGACCCAGTCAGGAACCGGCGTTTTTCCCCTCACGGGCGGTGGCGGCTCTCCCCGGTGGTCACGCCCCCGGCGATCAGGTGCGCCACGCGCAGTGGCTCGGGCAAACGTCCGTGGATCTGAAGGGCGGTGAGCAGACTCTCGGCCTCAAAGGTTGACAGCCCGCAGCGCTGCACATACACGCCCGCCAGCGGCTCCATGGGTCCGGCAGCTTCGATCAGCCGCCACTTGCGGGCGCCGCCGGGCACGTGATCGAGCAGCGCCCTGCGGATCGCTTTCAGGTCAGGGGCTCGGCGCGCAACCACCAGCACGGGCAGACCGGTACGCCGGTACAGGTCCTCCAGGTCCACTACGTTGAAACCGGCAAAGGCGATGCCCTGCAGGAAGATCGCCTGGAGCTGTGGCCGGAACCGCGCAGCGGCCAGACATTCGGCCAGCCGCGTGGCGGCGTTGGCGCCGTCGCGGCGCACCTTCGTGGAAAGCACACCCTCGAGCCGTCGCCCCGCGAAGACCGCCCCGATGACCGGCACATCACCACGGTGCCCGCGTTCGAAGGGCGCATCATCGAAACCCACCACATGGGAAAAACGCCGCGTCATCAGCCGGTGCAGGCCCGTTTGGCCGTCCGGATCCCGGAGCGACGCGAGATGCGCACCGCAGGGGGGGTGCTAATCACGTAGAGACTTGTCCTCTAAAATTCGCGCTTCGGTGATTGGCTTCATATACTTCATCCCAGCATCTGCGAATGCTGTTTTGGGCCAGCCTCGTCTTGAGAAACCGGTCCCAGCATGTATGGCGTAGCTGTTTTGTCGTGCTGAAGGTCGTATATATCTGCAGCCCGACACAACAGGGTCGGCAAGTGGTTTCAAGGGCCTCCGTGGCGATTTCTGTTCTCATAAGGAGATTGGATATGATGGTCAGGATTGTTGGTCTTTCTGGACTAAGTCTGTTGCTTCTTGGCTTTGGGGGAGCAGCGAGTGCGGACAGCGCGCTCAGCATGGGCATCAAAGCAGGGACGACCGGGATCGGAGTCGAGGCCGTTTACGGCTTGAAGGACAAATGGAACGTTCGAGGCGCCCTGAATGGACTCGACTACGGAAAGGACTTCGAGGAGGCGGGAATCGATTACGACGGTGATTTGCGTCTCCGCAGCGCTAGTCTGATCGCCGATTGGCACGTCTTCGATGGCACGTTTCGCATATCCGCGGGCGCTTTCATAAATGGAAACGAACTCGCAGGCAAGGCGGACGGAAACCTCGATATCGGTAACGACACCTACGATGCTCGATTGCAGGCCGATATCGATTGGCGGAGATTCGCGCCATACTTGGGCATTGGCTGGGGGAACAGTATGAAAGGCGGTCGCCTCTCATTCTCCACCGATCTGGGAGTGATGTTCACGGGTTCGCCAACTGCGAGACTGACTGGCGAGGAGCGCACCGGCCTCATTGACCCCTCAGTATTCGAAGAGGACCTGCGCCGAGAGGAGGCGGATTTGAACGACGAAATCAGCGACTTCAAATACTATCCGGTTGTGACGGTTGGGGTGAACTATCGGTTTTGAGGTAGTTCACCGGCTTTTTGGGGGCACGGTATTGAGAGGGGAAAAGGCGACGGGGGCATGAAGTTTTAATTCCCCCATCGCCTTTTCCGGTGCTCCAGCTGCTCAGGCAAGGATTCGGCAGGCCGCGGTCGGGTGATGGTCGGGGCGGTCCGTGGTCCGGCGACGATAGCCGAGTTGCGCCGGTGAGTTCCGCGGCCGTGCGCACGCAAGAGTGGCCTGCCCGCTACAACGCGAGACCTGATTCCTTGCGTGCTTGCATCCGTTCGAAACCATCCGCTTGCACCTTCCAACGGGGGCTTCCGACATCGATACCTACTGGCCGGATGCCATGCGGGTCTTGCCAAATTTTGCCAAAGAACCTACGCTTTTGCGATGAGCACGATGAACATCTCTC
>PUOZ01000185.1 GCA_003553165.1 Thioalkalivibrio sp. | reverse complement strand
CCGGGATCCGCGCGACCTTGTCGGCGGCCCGAAGCTTTTCGCCCGGTTGCGGACGTTTGCGGGTCTCCATGCAGTGCTCCCTGTCGTGTTGCGCCTGACCGTTGCCGGTTCGGCCTTGGCCGTCACTATGCCACCGGGCCCGCAGGCATGCACGACGCCCGGCGCACGGTCGGGTTTCCCCGGCTTGCGTCGCTCGCAAGCCGGGGCTTGGTGAGTCATGGCGCGCCGCGAAGGCGGAAGGTGACCGAACCCGTGGCATCGACGAGGCCATGGCTGCGCAGCCAGGCTTCCGCGTCTTCGCTGTCATGAACAAACCAGGCCCGGGTGGAACCCAGGCGGAAGCTGTAGCCCCAGGCGTCCATGTCCGCCATCAAAGCATCGCCCCCGATGCCGGGCATGTGGTCGGCCAGCAGGATCTGCAGGCGGCAGACAGCCGCTTCCTCCAGGTCGTCGCCGCCGGCATCGGTATGTACGCCGGCGCGGCCGGACGGGTCCATGCAGATCAGGTGGCAGGCTTCGTGCAGGGCGGAGTGGACCGGCGTGTCCGGGCGCACATGCAGGGTCAGGCCGACGATGCCTGCCTCCGAGTCGCCCCAGTAGCTGCCCGGCAGTTTGGCGTCTGCCGGGTGCAGACGCAGAGCGATGCCAAACCGGGTGAGCAGCGCCCGCAGCGCGGGAAGCAGCTCCGGTGCGCAGCGGTGCAAACTGTGGCCGAGCGCCGGGATGGCCTCCGTCTGCGATCCTGGCCGGTTGGTAACCATTGCGGTCAGGATCCGGCGTACTCCTCCGGCGTCATCGCCCGGATGGACAGGGCGTGCACGGCGCCGCTGGCGATCTCGTCGCGTACGGTCGCGTAGACCGTCTGGTGCTTCTTCACCGCGTTCATGTCGGCAAACATCGGGCTGACCACCAGGGCCTCGAATTTGCCCTCGCCGCCGGTGACCTCGACCTTCTCGGCTTCGGGCAGGCGGGAACGAATGAGTTCGGCGACTTCACTGGATTGCATGGGCTTCTCCATTTCAGGGTTTGCGCGAAAGCGGGCATCATAGCCAAATCGCGTAACGCCCACAGCCAGGCCTACGGGAGGTCGGGACAACGGGTCTTCCGCAGGTCCACGGGAACTCGGTGCATGGCCCACTAGACGAAAACGATATACATCCGCCCAAAGGGAGACAGGCAATGATCTTCAGGCAATTGTTCGAGATCGAGTCATCGACGTACACCTATCTTTTGAGTTGTCCGGATACCGGAACGACGGCGTTGATCGACCCGGTGATCGAGACCGTGGAACGGGATCTAGAGGTGTTGCAGCAACTCGGACTGAGGCTGGATTACGCGATCGAGACGCACATCCACGCCGACCACATCACCGGCGGGCGCATGCTTCGCGAGCGCACCGGCTGCAAGCTGGCTGGGCCGGCGCTGGACGGTCTGCCCTGCCGGGACATCGGGCTGCGCGAGGGGGAGCCGATGCGCATCGGGAACCTAGTGCTGAATCCGCTGTTTACGCCAGGGCACACCGACACACACCACGCCTTCCTGCTCGACCATGCCGGTCTGCCGATGCTGTTTTCCGGCGATGCCCTGCTGATCGAGGCCTGTGGCCGCACCGATTTCCAGTCGGGCGATGCCCATGCGCTCTATCACTCCATCCACGACAAGTTCTTCGTGCTGCCGGACGAGACACTGGTCTATCCGGCCCACGACTACTCCGAGCGTCAGATCACCACGATCGGCCAGGAAAAGATGCGCAATCCCCGGCTGGGGAAGGGCCGGACGCTCGAGGAATTCGTGCAGATCATGAACGACATGGACCTGCCCTATCCGAAGAAGATCGACTGGGCTCTGCCTGGCAACGAGGCCTGCGGCGCATGTCCGGACAATCTGCCGCCCGAGAAGGAGCGCCTGTGCGAGCTTGACCGCCAGGGCTGAGGGCCTGCCCGTGGGCGGCGCGGCGGGTTGGCGGCCGTCCTGCCGGTTGATCGCGCCCGCCCGCCGGCCCCGGTTTCGGGTGTTGGCGTTCACCGCCTTCGCCCTTGCGGTGACGACGGGTCATGCCGCCGACAGCGGCCGGGGATTCCAGCTCGATCTCGACATCGACACCGCGGTACACGATGCCTTTGCTGCCGATAATCTGCGCGCCCGGGTGTCCTGGGTCGAGCGCCAGCCCAGTTTCGAACTGCGCGCCGACGGCCTCCGGCTCCCGGAGCCCGTGGGCAGTATCCGGGATCTGCACCTGTCCTGCCCGCGGGTGGACCTGAGCACCGCGAGGCTGATCTGTGCGCAGGCGCGTCTCAGCGCAAGGGCCCCGGGTTGGCACCTCGAAGCTGCGACGCTGGCCTTCGACTGGGACCGAAGCGCCGGGAAGGTCCATTTCTCCCTGCCGTGGCCGGGCCTGTTCCAGGGTCGGGGGGGGGTTGCCGGCGCCGTCGAGGCGGCGGGAGTGCGCCTCGACCTCGATCTAGCGGGGATCGATCTGCACGCGCTGATTCGCTCCGGCCTGATCCCGGCTGAGCTTCCGGTGACGGTGGAAGCCGGCCTGGCTGCACTTTCGGGGCAGCTCGACACCCGAACGAGGGTGCCCACCGTACGTGGGAATCTGGCCCTGTCCGGCCTGACCTTCAGCGATGATGCGGGTCTGCACGCGGGTGAGGCCGTCGCAGCCGAGGGCAGCCTCAGGCACGGAGCCGGTGGTTCTGAGATTCAGCTTCGGTTTACCGATGGAGCGGTATTCTTTGACCCATGGTTCCTGGACTTTGCTGAGGTGGGGCCCGTGGACGCGAGCGTGTCGGGATTGCAGTTCGGGCCATCGGAGACGGAAACGAGAGACCTGCGTGCCGTCTCGGCGGCCTTGAGCCTGGGCGACCACGCGGAGGTGCGGGGCGAGAGCCTCGTGTACGCCGGCGGCCGCCTGGAACAGGGCGAGATCGCCTGGGAAGGCCACCGTCTGGACGTCGTTGGAGAGTGGCTGGCGCGGCCCCTACTGGCGGGCACGGTGCTCGGACAGACCCGTTTCCAGGGAGATGCCCGAGGAACTTTAAGCGTAGCCGACGGAAGGCCCAGTGCCGCGCGGGCCAATTGGCAGGCACTCGGCATGAAGGACGATGGCGGGCGGTTCGCGCTGGAGGGTTCGGTCGGGCAGTTAGACTGGCGGGACGATGTGGCGGGCGCCGATTCCCGGATCTCCGCAGCGGCCGGCGAGATCTACGGTCTGCCCGTGGGGGCTTTCGATGCGCGACTCCGGCTCGAGCCTCGGGGGTTCGTCCTGCTCGAGCCGCTCTTCATCCCGGTGCTCGACGGGGGACCCGGTGTGGATACCCTGCACGTCACCGTAGGGCCCGACGGTCCCGAGGTGCAATTCGAGGGCGGGCTGCGCGCAATGAGCCTGGAACTGCTGACGGAAGCGCTCGGCTGGCCCCGCTTCGCCGGCAAGCTGGCCGGTATCATCCCGAGGGTGTTCTATGACACGGACGGGTTGCGAGTGGACGGACGCCTGCTGGTGCAGGTTTTCGACGGCGAGGCGGTATTCAGCGGCCTGCGCATCCGCGATCTCTTCGGGGTCGCGCCGATTCTGGAAGTTTCCGCCGATATCCGGCGCCTGGAACTCGAATTGTTGACACGTGCGTTCGACATCGGGCGTGTCGAGGGTCGCCTGTCGGGCAGGGTCGACGATCTGATGCTGGTGGACTGGCAGCTTGAGCGCATGCGACTCGTCCTGAACACACCGCTCGATGATCCGGGCCGTCGGCGGATCAGCCAGCGAGCAGTCGAAAACCTGACCGCCATCGGCGGCGGAATCCAGGGTGCGCTATCGATGGTCTTTCTGCGTTTGTTTGAGGACTTTTCGTACCGTCAGCTGGGTTTCAGCTGCGCGCTCGATGGCGAGGTCTGCGTGGTGGAAGGTGTGGCCGATCTTCCCGACGGTTCGTTCGTCCTGGTGCAGGGCGGAGGACTGCCCCGGATCGAAGTGATCGGTCACAACCGAAGGGTGGATTGGCCTGAGCTGGTCCGCCGCCTGAATGCCATTCGAGAAGGCCCATCGCCTGTTGTACAGTAAGGGCCGAAGCGAAGATGTCGCCTTTTCCCCGCCCCCGAACCGTGGAGTAGTGTCATGAAGACCGTGCAGCGTTTGTCGGCGATCGTCCTGGGCGCGCTGGTGACAAGTGCCTGTGTCACGATCCACATCTATTTTCCT
>PUOZ01000161.1 GCA_003553165.1 Thioalkalivibrio sp. | reverse complement strand
TCGCGTGTCAGGTGCTGGACGATCCAGCTGCTGCGCACCCGGTTGAGCACATGCAGGGGCCAGAACGGCCCCTCCTCGTCCCACCAGGTCTCAGCCAGCCGCTGATACCGCGCCACCTCCTCGGGATCGACGCTGGCGGCCTGTATGGACTCCGTTTCCGACATGTCCGACTCCCGGGCAAAGGCCTCGATGCATACCCCGGTTTCGGCCGATTTCGCGGTGGTTAGTTCAGCCGGGGTTGGGCCTGATGGTGCGGACGCTACCCGGGCGCTGTCTGGCAGAATGGGCGGATGAGTCGATCCTCCTCCTCAGGAAGCACCCACCGGCCACGCGCACCGCGCAGGACGCTGCTCCGCCGGATGCTGCGCGCCGCGGCCCTGACCATGGCGCTGTTGCTGGGGCTGACCCTGCTCCTGATCCTGCTGCTGCGCTGGGTGAACCCGCCCTACTCCATGTACATGTTCAGCGAGGCGGCCGGTCCGATCGCGCCATCCCTGCGCAGGCACTGGCAGCCGGTGCACGAACTCCCGGTGCATGTGCCGCTGGCCGTGATCGCAGCCGAAGACCAGCGCTTTCCCCTGCACGGCGGATTCGACTGGCAATCCATACAGGAGGCCGTGAACGAGTACCGCCAGGGCCGGCGCCTGCGTGGCGCCAGCACCATCAGCCAGCAGACGGCGAAAAATCTGTTCCTGTGGCACGGCCGCAGTCTTGCGCGCAAGCTGCTGGAGGCCGGTTTCACTGTGGGCATCGAGGCGCTGTGGCCGAAGGCCAGGATTCTGGAGGTTTATCTGAACCTCGCCGAATGGGGTCCGGGCGTCTTCGGCATCGATTCCGCTGCACGCTACCATTTCGGCATCACGGCCCGGGAGCTGAACCGCGAGCAGGCGGCCCTGCTTGCCGCAGTGCTGCCGAACCCGAAGGTCTATTCGCCCACCCGTCCCAGCGAGACCGTGCGCAACCGGGCGCGCTGGATCGAACGGCAGATGTCCCAGCTGGGACCCGGCTGGCTGGAGCCTCTGGACCTCTCCCGGGAAGGACACCCTGGCTGGCCACCTCCGGCGGCGAGCCGTTAGACTGCCCGCCGGGAGGATCCGGAAAACTTCCCGATACCAAGCCCGGAGCCCAAGGCAGACCGCAAACCAAACCTGGAGCAGCGCCGTGTCGAGACGATCCCGCCAGGGACTGAGCAAGGTCCTTCGCCCACTCCTCGCATGGCTGCTGCTCCTTGCCATCATCCCGTCCGCGGTGGGCACCGCCAGTGCCACCGAGACCGACACCGTCGAGGCCCTGATCTCCGTTCTGGAGGACCCCGACGCGCGGGAGCGCTTGCTGGAGCGGCTGCGTGGCCTGCCCGAGGCGGGGCCCGACGCTGCCGCGGCGGCGCGGGAAACGGAACCGGCGGCCGTCTCATTGCCACGCCAGATCGCGCAGCTGACGCAGCAGGCGGCGGAGGGGGGGGTGGCCGAGATCCGCAGTCAGGTCGAGATGGCGCGCGAGGTGTTCGACACCCTCCGGGACGCGAACTGGGCCGCATTCGGACTGGCCGTGCTCGACCTCGCCATCCTGATCGCCGTGACTGTCGGCGTTTTCCTGATCCTGCGCCGGCTCGTCCGGCCGCTGTTCGCCGCGATGGACCACTGGGTGCTCGCCTCCAGCCAAACCGTGCTGCTGCTGCGCACCGTTCCGGCAGTCCTGCTCGCGGCGGTCATCGACCTGCTGGCGGTGATCCTGGCCTGGGTCACCGGCTACGGGCTGGCCCTGTTCGTGCTGGACGACGCAGGCATGATGGACATCCAGCATTCCCTCTTCCTGAACGCCTTCTTGCTGATCGAGGTCGCCAAAGCTGCCCTGCGCCTGCTCTTCGCCAGCCGCTACCAGGGCCTGCGCGTTCTTCCGATGGCCGGCGAAGAGGCCGCCTACTGGAACGCCTGGCTCAGCCGGATGGTCGGCTTCATCGGTTACGGTCTGCTGCTGGTCGTTCCGGTCGTGAACTACAACGTATCGGTCGCCGCGGGGCGTTCGGTGGGGCTGCTGGTCATGCTGGTCGCCTTCAGCTATGCCGTCGCGATCATCCTGCAGAACCGGGTCCGGGTCCGGCAGCAGCTGCTGCAGGCGGGCGAGCGCAGCGGCCTGATGTTCTCCCGTTTCGCGCTGACCGCACTCGGGCGCGTCTGGCACTGGCTCGCGCTGCTCTACTTCGCCGCACTGGCCGCCGTCAGCGTCACCCGGCCCGAGGATGCGCTGCCGTTCATGGCCATGGCCACCGGCCAGACCCTGCTCGCGATCATCGCGGGTTTCTTCGTGGGCGCGCTGCTGACGCAGGTCATCAGCCGTCGGATTCACCTTCCGGACGAGACCCGGCGCAACTTCCCGATGCTCGAGGAGCGCCTGAACGCCTACATCCCGACCTCGCTGAAGGTCATGCGCATGGTGATCCTGCTGGTCGTACTGGCCGTGATCGCGGATGCATGGGCCGTGTTCAACCTCGGCGCCTGGCTGGCATCCGACGTCGGTGCCGGGCTGCTCGCGAAGGTCCTGTCGGTGGCGATCATCCTTGGGATCACGGCGCTGTTCTGGCTGATCGTGGCGAGCTGGATCGAACACAAGCTCAGCCCGGATACCGGCCGCGGGATGCCCAGCGCACGGCAGAAGACCCTGCTGACCATCTTCCGCAACGCGATCGCGATCGCGCTGGTTGTTCTGGTCACGATGGTCTTGCTGGCCGAGATCGGCATCAACATCGGTCCGCTTCTCGCCGGCGCCGGTGTCCTCGGGCTGGCGATCGGCTTCGGTGCGCAGACCCTGGTCCAGGACATCATCACCGGCGTCTTCATCCAGCTGGAGAACGCGATCAATACCGGCGACGTGGTGCAGGTGGCCGGCACCACCGGCACGGTGGAGAAAATGACCATCCGCTCACTCGGCCTGCGCGATCTCTCCGGAACCTTTCACGTGATCCCGTTCTCGTCCGTGGGCACGGTGTCGAACTTCACCCGCGACTTCGGCTATCACCTCGGTGAATACGGCGTCGCCTACCGGGAGGACACCGACGAGGTGATCGTGCGCCTGCGCCAGGCCTTCGAGGAACTGCGCGCCCACCCGGAACACGGCCCGAAGATCGTCGGCGAACTCGAGGTCCACGGCGTCACCGCCCTGGCCGACAGCTCGGTGAACGTCCGCGTCCGGATCAAGACGCTGCCGGGGGAGCAATGGGGGATCGGCCGCGAGTACAACCGCCTGGTGAAGCGCCATTTCGACGCCGCCGGCATCGAGATCCCCTTCCCGCACATGACCCTCTATTTCGGCGAGGACAAGAAGGGCTCGGCACCCGCGGCGCATCTGCAGGTGGTGCACCGGCAGGCCGAGGCGCGGAAGGAGGCTGCGGAGGAGCCGGAATCCTTCACGCGGGATCCCCGTGCGCGCACCAACCCGAAACACAAGGGCGACTTCGACGAGGGCGACGATTCCTGACCCGTTCCCATCACGCGGCAACGGGACGGAAAACGGAAACCCTGGCGCGGATGGATTAGATTAGACGCCATGGCACGGCTGCTGATCATCCTGATTCCTCTCCTCATCCTGGCCACCTACGGGCCGGGATGGTGGGTGCGCAGGACCATGGAAAAGTACAGCCAACCGGCCGACCGCTACCAGGGTACCGGCGGCGAACTGGCACGGCATCTGCTGAACCAGCGGGGCATGCACGACGTGGCGGTGGAGGTCACCGAACAGGGCGATCACTACGACCCGGAGGCCCGGGCAGTGCGCCTGTCCGAGGGCAATTACCACAGCCGTTCTCTGACCGCGGTGACCGTGGCCGCACACGAAGTCGGACACGCGATCCAGCACGCGGAGGGTTACACGCCGCTCAAGCTGCGCGGCGAACTGGTGCGCTGGGCTGCGGGCGGACAACGGCTGGGTGCCTTCATGATGCTGGCCATCCCGGTGATCACGATCATCACCCGCCATCCGGCGCCCGGGCTGCTGTTCCTGCTGGCCGGGCTGCTGTCGATGGGACTGGCCGCGATCGTCCACCTGGTGACCCTGCCCACGGAACTGGACGCCAGTTTCGGCCGGGCCATGCCCATCCTGCGCGACGGCGGTTACCTGCACGACACCGATTACCGGCACGCACACCGCATCCTGAAGGCGGCCGCCTACACCTACGTCGCGCAGTCGCTGATGAGCCTGCTCAATATCTGGGCGTGGCTGCGCTTCCTGCGCCG
>PUOZ01000376.1 GCA_003553165.1 Thioalkalivibrio sp. | reverse complement strand
TAGATGAAGACCACCGCCATGCCCGCGTACAGGCCGGTCGCCAGTTCCACCTCGAGGATGTTGGAGAAGGCGATCCCGACCCCGCGCATCTGCCCGATCACGTAGGTGATGGACATGACCAGGAGGCTGATCACCGCAACGATGCGCGCGGTCTTCGAATAGAAGCGGTCACCGATGAACTCGGGCACGGTGAACTTTCCGAACTTGCGCAGGTAGGGGGCGAGGAGCAGCGCCATCAGCACGTAGCCACCGGTCCAGCCCATCAGGTAGGCGCCGCCGGTGAAGCCGAGGAAGGCGATCAGGCCCGCCATGGAGATGAAGCTGGCCGCCGACATCCAGTCGGCCGCGGTGGCCATGCCGTTGAGCGTCGGATGGATGCCCTTGCCGGCGACGTAGAACTCGGAGGTGGTGCTGGCCTTGGCCCAGATCGCGATGGCGATGTAGATGGCGAAGGTCGCGCCGACGACGATGAAACTTAGAGTCTTGAGATCCATTGTCTTATTCCTCGTGCACGTCGAACTTACGGTCCAGCACGTTCATGCGCCAGGCGTAGAAAAAGATCAGGATGATGAAGGTGTAGATCGAACCCTGTTGCGCGAACCAGAAGCCCAGCGGGTAACCGCCCAGGCTGAAGGCGTTCAGCTGCTGCGACAGCAGGATGCCGAACCCGAAGGAAACGACGAACCAGATCGTCAGCAGTATGGCGAGCAGCCGCAGATTCGCGCGCCAATAGGCGGCTCTGCTTTCCTCTTGTGTCATGGGAATTTCTCCGTAGGTCTTGTGGTGTGAAAGGTCTCCTCCGACACATGGTCAGAGCTGGTACTGAACCGCAAGCTGCCCCTGCAGCTTGCGGGCCTGCCGGAAGGCCTCCTTGAGCACACGCGCCTCAAGGGTGCCGAGTTCCTCCGGTCGGATTCGGTTGCTGTCCTCGCGCCCTACGTCCAGCGCGCGCTGCTGCGTACGCAGGCGCAGCATCTGCAGATAGCGCAGGGCGGCGTGATAGTCGCGGGCATCGTTTTCGCGCAGCACCTCGCTGGCAACGGCCTGGTCCAGCCGCTCGTGTGAGCGGGTTGCGGGCAGTTCCGCTGCCAACGCCATGACCCGCGCGCCGTCGACGAAGGGCGTGAGGCCCTGGAGCTTGATGTTGATGCCGTCGGCGCCGCTGCGGATCTCGCCGAACAGGCCCAGCGGGGGGCGGATACTCATCTGGTTCGCGGCCATCTGGCGCCGGAAGCGGCTGTTGAAGGCGGTCTTGCGCAGCATTTGCGAGCGCAGGACCTCCACCGGGTCGGCATCGCCGTCGATGGTTCGAAGGTCGAAGAAGATCGAACTCTTCAGCAGGTGTTCCGGCGTGCCCTGGTCGATCCAGCGGCTGAAGCGCCGTTCCCATTCCGGGCCGCTGAGGCAGCACTCCGGGTTCCCGGCCATGATGTTTCCGGGGCAGAGGTCGAAGCCGCAGGCATCGAGTGCCTTGTTCACATCCTGGGCGAAGGGGAGCAGTCGCTTGCGGGTCGCGTCCTCCTGTCCCTTCTTGCACTGGAACAGGATGCCGTTGTCCTGGTCCGTGCGCAGCGCCTGTTCCTCGCGTGCCTGGGAACCGAAGGCCAGCCAGGTGAAATCGATACCGCTGACATCGTGTTGTCGGCGCATCAGGGCCAGCACCCGGCGGGTCGCGTGATCGTTGATGCGGGTGATCAGGCGCAGGATTTGGTCGGCTTCCGCCCCCTGGCTGATCACGGCACCGATCATGCGTGGAACCTCGCGGAGGTGGTCGGCGATGGTCCCGACCTCTTCGGCGCGAAGGATGCCCCGCACCATGCGGTCCAGTGTCAGCGGATTGGAAGTCAGCAGATCACGCTCCCCGAGGACACCCACCAGGCGCCCATCGGCGACCACGCAGATGTGCTTCATCCCGTGTTCGGCCATGGTCTCGATGCCTTCGAAGCCCAGTGCCGATTCCGGGAGCGAGATCGGATCGGGGGTCATCACCTGCCGGAGCGGGGTATCCAGACCGACCTCCTGCAGCGCGACGCGGCCGAGCAGGTCGGTCATGGTGAAGATGCCGACCGGCCGCTGCGCCCCGTCGACCGCGACGATCGAGCCGACGCGCTGGTCGCGCATCGTGGCCAGGGCGGTCCGCAATGGCGTATCGGGGCCACAGGTCACGGGTTCCTTGGCGATCCGTGCCCCGAGAGGCGTGTTCAACTGTCCGCTGCCGCCCCCATTGCCCATACCCTGGCTGAGCAGCCCCTGGTGGACCCGGTCCAGCAGGCTGGCAAGGCGCCGCGAGCAGAAGTCGTTGAAGACCTGGGAACGGGAGCGCAGCCGGTCGAAATCCTCGACCGAGAGTTCGAGGCAGATCGTGTCCTCGAGCGCGCGATGCACCGTATGCACCGGACGGCGCCCCAGCAGTGCCCCGATGGGGAAGGACTCGCCGGGAATCAGCTCCCAGGCCTTGCCCGAGATCTGTTCGTCTTCGCTGGGGGTCTCACCACGAATCCGGCCCTGGCGGATGATGTGGAAGCGCTGCGCGGGGCCATGGTCCGGATCGGTGATGCGATCGCCACTGGCGTAGAAGCGGGTCTCCAGGCGCGGCAACAGGAACTCGAGCGCGTCCGCCTCCAGGCGGTCGAACGGGGCGTGGGCGCTGAGAAATTCCCGGGTTGTGTCGAGCGCGTCGGACATGGGTGCCTGGTGCAAGCGAGTGAGCCCTCGGCATTGCAAATCTCACGCCAGGCGTCGGTGTACTTTGGGAATGAATGGGTTACTTGCCGGCCCGTTTCGAATCCGGGGTCGCGACGTTACGCTCCGTAACACGCGGGCGTTACGTAAGGTAACGCCGCGCTCACAAGGAGGTGGACTGTGCCTCGGAAAACCCGCTTTACCCTGCCGTGTGTTTTCCAGCACGTCATTCAACGCGGCAATAACGGGGAGCCGAGCCGTGCTTTTTGGCGGAACAGGACTATCGACGCTACCTCGATGGCCTGGCGGCTACGGCCGCGAAATCCGACTGTTGGGTTCACCGGGTTTATCGGCTCAGAAGCATGCCAGCCGGTCATTCTTCTCCGGCCAAGGCGAGCGCAGTGAGGATGGCTGCATCCCCAAGATAGTGTCCTTCATCCCGTAAGCGTTCGAGCAAGGGCCGGACTTGCGGGATCAGGCTCTTTTGCTTGGCGAGAACCAGGATGCCCAATGTGCCGATCACCCGCAGTCCCTGGGCACGAGCATGGGCAACGCCAGCGCGATCGTCCATAACCAGTCCCGCGCCAATCTCCAGCGCACGTGCAATGGCACTGGACTCGCCGGGGTCAAGCCGAACCTCCGCGTCCAGGTCGGGGTCGGGGCACTTGCAGAGGTGGCCGGCGTCCAGTGCGGCAGCGATGCGCACTGCGTCGGGCAGACCTGGTCGCGCCAGACACTCCATGACCACCGTCGCGGTGACTTGAACTTCGGTAAACAGCCTGGGCAACAGATCGAGGCGATCAAGCCGCCCGAGCGCTATCAACGGGCCGGCATCGGCGATGACAACGCGGCGATGGTCAGCCGAAATCGGCAAGTTCCTGCTCCAGTTCCTCGGGAGTGACGCGGATAACCGAGATTCCGTATTTGCCCAACAAATCGATCATCTCGCTGACCGAGCAGCCGGCCATGCGGGCTGCCCGGCTCAGCGAAATACGCTCCTCATCGAACAGATGGACTGCCAGCGCAACGGCGACCCCCTCCTTCAGCAAAACATCATCGAACGGAACCGCCACGAATACCGGTGTGCCGTGCTTGGTGATGACCGATAGCTTGCCGGCCTCCGCGCCTCGAATCAGTTCGCCGGTGCGCTCGCGCAGATCTCGTACGGTGAAGGTTTCCATGGCGATACCTCGCTGGTTTGTGCTATCAAATGATAGAACAAACCCAGGCGCAACGGTGCGCCTGCAGCAAACGGTGGTCGAGTGTGTTGGTTCGCTCGATGCCTCTGACAAGACGAACGGCTTGACTCAGGGGGTGGGGGTCGTCGGCCGCGGCAGGTTCTCACGCTGCCGCCGCTCCCAGAGCGTCTTGCGGCTGATGCCGAGGGCCCGGGCGAGCTGGGTCTCGTTCATCTGGCCCTGGTTCTCGAGCACGAAGCGTCGGAAGTAGTCGCTCAGGCTGCCCGGGTGTCCCCGCGGTTCCGCGCCTGAAGCGGCGAGTCCCAGGTGTTCCCAATCGATACGGCTGCCCTCCGACAGGACCACCGCCCGTTCGAGCGCATTCTTCAATTCGCGGACGTTCCC
>PUOZ01000265.1 GCA_003553165.1 Thioalkalivibrio sp. | reverse complement strand
GGGCCGCCTCCGACGTCGGCTGGGTGGTGGGCCACTCCTACATCGTCTATGGCCCGTTGCTGCACGGCTGCACCACGATCGTCTACGAGGGCAAGCCGGTGGGCACGCCCGACCCGGGCGCCTTCTGGCGGGTGATCGCCGAGCACGATGTCTCGGTCATGTTTACGGCACCCACCGCGTTCCGGGCGATCAAGAAGGAAGATCCCAGGGGCGAGTACCTCGCGCGCCATGACCTGACCGGGTTCCGCGCCCTGTTCCTCGCGGGCGAGCGGTGCGATCCGGATACCCTGAACTGGGCTGCGGCAATGCTCGACCGCCCGGTGATCGACCACTGGTGGCAGACCGAAACCGGTTGGGCGATCGCCGGCAATTTCCTGGGTATCGAACGGCTTCCGGTCAAGCCCGGCAGTGCGGGCAGGCCCGTGCCCGGATACGACGTGCGCATCCTCGACGACCAGGGCGAGGAGGTCCCCGCCGGAACGATGGGCCGCATCATGCTCGGGTTGCCGATGCCGCCCGGCTGCCTGCCCACCCTGTGGAACAACGACCGGCGGTTTCGCGAGGCCTACCTGGACCACGTTCCCGGCTACTACCTGACCGGCGATTCCGGCTACCTGGACGGGGATGGCGATCTGTACGTGATGGGCCGTATCGACGACACCATCAACGTGGCCGGGCACCGGCTCTCCAGCGGCGCGATGGAGGAGATCCTGGCGGCGCACCCGGCAGTGGCCGAATGCGCGGTGATCGCGGTGGCGGACGACCTCAAGGGCTCACTGCCTCTGGGGCTGGTGGTGGTCAAGAGCGGCGTGACCCAGGAGCCCGATGCCCTGTGCAGGGAACTGGTCGCGAAGGTTCGGGAAGAAATCGGCCCGGTGGCGGCATTCCGGAAGGTGGTTGTAGTGGATCGCCTGCCGAAGACGCGCTCGGGCAAGATCCTGCGCGGCGTGATGCGCCGCATCGCCGACAACGAGGCCTTCCAGACACCTGCCACCATCGACGATCCCGCCATTCTCGGGGAGATCCGCACCCGTCTCAGGAGCATCGGCTACGCGACCGCGTCTTTCGAGGACGAGGTCTGAGCAGCCCGTACAGGAGCATTGCATGAACGACCACGGATCACCGGCGATCACCCCTGGCGCCCGCCTGCGCCGCGCCGTCGAGGCAGAACGGCCGCTGCAGGTGATGGGTGCGATCAACGCCTATCACGCGACACTGGCCGAGCACGCCGGCTATCGCGCGCTGTACCTCTCTGGCGGAGGGGTGGCGGCCGGCTCACTGGGTCTGCCCGACCTCGGCATCAGCACGCTGCACGATGTGCTGGAGGATGTCCGGCGCATCACCTACGTTACGGAGCTGCCACTGCTGGTGGACGCGGACACGGGCTTCGGCTCCAGCGCCTTCAATATCGCGCGCACCGTGCGCGAACTCATCCGTGCCGGGGCCGCTGGCTGCCATATCGAGGACCAGGTGCAGGCCAAGCGCTGCGGTCACCGCCCAGGCAAGGCCATCGTCTCCAAGGGCGAGATGGCGGACCGGATCAAGGCCGCCGCGGATGCGCGGGACCGGGAGTTCGTCATCATGGCGCGCACCGACGCGCTCGCCGGCGAGGGTCTGGAGGCCGCCATCGAGCGGGCCGTGGCCTGCGTGGAGGCTGGCGCCGACATGATCTTTCCCGAGGCGGTGACGGAACTGGAACAGTACCGGCGCTTCGCGGATGCAACGGGTGTGCCCGTGCTCGCCAACATCACCGAATTCGGCAGGACCCCGCTGTTCAATACGCTGGAGCTGAAGGACGCCGGCGTGGCACTGGCCCTCTATCCCCTGTCTGCCTTTCGCGCCATGAACCAGGCGGCGCTGCGCGTCTACGAGGCCATTCGCCGCGACGGCACCCAGAAGGCGGTGCTGGACACCATGCAGACCCGCGACCAGCTTTACGAACACCTGGGCTATCACGCCTACGAGGAAAAACTCGACGCGCTCTACCGCCAGGAAAAGGGAAACGCAGATGACTGACAGCGACAACAGCGAAGCAGCCACGCCGCGCGTGAAGAAATCCGTGGCCCTGTCGGGCACGGTCGCCGGGAACACCGCGATCTGCACCGTGGGCCGCACTGGCAACGATCTGCACTACCGGGGCTACGACATCCTGGACTTCGCCGACCGCGCGGAGTTCGAGGAGATCGCCCACCTGCTGATCCACGGCCGCCTGCCGAACCGCGCGGAGCTGCTGGGCTACAAGCAACGGTTGCGCGCCCTGCGCGGCGTGCCTGCCGCCCTGCGCGACGTGCTCGAGAGGATTCCGCCGTCGGCGCACCCCATGGACGTGATGCGCACGGCGGTATCCATGCTGGGCACGCTGGAACCGGAAAAGGAGGACATGTCCGTCGCCGGCGCCCGGGCGATCGGCGACCGGCTGTTGGCCTGTCTCGGGCCCGCGCTGCTCGTCTGGTATCACTTTGCCCATCACGGACGGCGTATCGAGGTGGACACCGACGACGACAGTCTGGGCGGGCATTTCCTGCGCCTGCTGCACGGATCCGAGCCGCCGGAGCCCTGGGTGCGCGCCATGCACACCTCGCTGAATCTCTATGCGGAGCACGAGTTCAACGCCTCCACCTTCGCCGCCCGGGTGGTCGCCGGCACCAACGCGGATATCTACTCGGCCATCACCGGCGCCATCGGCGCGCTGCGCGGCCCGAAACACGGGGGCGCCAACGAGGCGGCCTGCGACATCCAGCTGCGTTACCCGGACCCGGAAACGGCGGAGGCGGATATCCGTGAACGGGTGGGGCGCAAGGAGATCATCATCGGCTTCGGTCATCCGGTGTACACCACGGGTGACCCGCGCAATGAAGTGATCAAGGACGTGGCGCGGCGCCTGTCCGAGCACCGGGGGACCCCGACCATGTATGCCGTGGCCGAGCGCCTGGAGGGCGTGATGTGGGAACTGAAGAAGATGTTCCCGAATCTGGACTGGTTCTCGGCGGTGTCGTACCACATGATGGGTGTCCCGACCGCGCTGTTCACGCCCCTGTTCGTGATCTCCCGCACCACCGGCTGGGTGGCCCATGTGATCGAGCAGCGCCAGGACGGCAAGATCATCCGCCCCAGCGCCAACTACACGGGGCCGGAGAACCAGCCCTGGGTGCCGATCGAATCCCGCTGATCGAAAAACGCATGCTCGTGGACCGACCTTCGCGCCCCGCGATGAGGGCAACACCCGCCGCCTGGCGGATGACGGCCTTCAGGCTCGCGCAGCGTACGCGGTGTTCCCCCCGTTCAGCAGGGTGGAAGGGCGCAGCGGCGGCCGCCATGCGGCGCGGGTGTCCGGTACGATGCCGTTTCGTCAATCCCTGTGGACCAGGAGCCAAGCCGTGAGCCAACACATCGCCGACGTCAATGTCAGACCCGATCCGGATCCGGAGCTGGTCGCGATCGCAGATTATGTCTGCAACCACGACATCGATTCCGCAGAGGCCCTGGACACCGCGCGCAACTGCCTGATGGATTCGCTGGGCTGTGCCCTGCTGGCGCTGCAGTATCCGGAATGCACCAAGCACCTGGGCCCGGTGGTTCCCGGCACCGTGGTGCCGAACGGCTCGCGCATTCCGGGAACCTCCTTCCAGCTCGACCCCATCCAGGGCGCCTTCAACATCGGTGCGATGGTGCGCTGGCTGGATTTCAACGACACCTGGCTCGCCGCCGAGTGGGGGCATCCCTCCGATAACCTCGGCACCGTCCTCGCACTCGCCGACCACCTGAGCCGCAAGGCCGTGTCCGAGGGCAAGGCGCCGCTGACCATGGAGGCCGTGCTCCGCTACATGATCAAGGCCCACGAGATCCAGGGCGTACTGGCGCTGGAGAACAGCTTCAACCGGGTGGGCCTCGACCATGTGGTGCTGGTCAAGGTGGCCTCGGCGGCCGTGGCCGCCCACATGCTGGGCGCATCCCGCGAGCAGGTGATCGACGCCGTGTCCCAGGCCTGGGTCGATGGCCAGGCGCTGCGTACCTACCGTCATGCGCCCAACACCGGCTCGCGCAAGTCCTGGGCGGCCGGCGATGCCTGCGGCCGCGCAGTGCGCCTGGCGCTGATGGTCATGAAGGGCGAGATGGGCCTGCCCAGCGTACTCTCCGCCCCCCGCTGGGGTTTCTACGACGTGCTGTTCAAGGGTGAAAAGTTCCGCTTCCAGCGCCCCTATGGCAGCTATGTGATGGAGCAGATCCTGTTCAAGATCAGCTTTCCGGCCGAATTCCACGCGCAGACGGCGGTGG
>PUOZ01000248.1 GCA_003553165.1 Thioalkalivibrio sp. | reverse complement strand
ATGAAGTACAGCGCCATGGTCACCATCGGCGGAAGGACGGTCTGCACCCAGATTCGCGCAAAGCGCAGCACTTCCTTGGTCACGATGGTGCGCAGGGCCGTCCAATGCTCGTGCAGGTGCAGCGGCGTCATTGCGAGGTCTGCATGTCGTGGCCGCGGGTATTCGGCGCCTGGGTCATGCGGATGAAGAGTTCCTCCAGGCGATTGGTCTTGTTGCGCATGCTCTGGACCTGAATCTTCTCCTTGTCAAGGAGATGGAACAAGGTATTCAGGCTTTCTCCGCGGTGGATGTCGGCCTCGACCGTCAGTTCGTCGATACCGCGAAGCACGATGCTGTCGTGCACCGGAAGCTGCCGCACCGGCGCAAGCAGGTCCAGCACTACCGTCTCGGTATCCAGCTTCGTCAGCAGGCTCTTCATCGTCGTATTCTCGACGATCCGGCCGTGATCGATGATGGCGATGTTCCGGCAAAGCCGCTCGGCCTCCTCGAGGTAGTGAGTGGTCAGAATGATGCTGCGGCCATCGCAGTTGATGTTGCGCAGGAAGTCCCACATCGAGCGCCTGAGTTCGATGTCGACCCCTGCGGTGGGCTCATCCAGGATCAGCAGCCGAGGTTCGTGCACCAGGGCGCGGGCGATCATCAGCCGTCGCTTCATTCCGCCGGAGAGCGTTCGGGCCATGTCCTTGCGCTTGTCCCAGAGCCCGAGTTCGCCGAGGTAGTGTTGGGCGCGACGCCAGGCCTCGGGGCGCGGAATGCCATAGTACCCGGCCTGGTTGACGACGATTTCGCCTACGGGCTCGAAGGTGTTGAAGTTGAACTCCTGCGGAACCAGGCCGATGCTGCGCTTGACTTCCTGCAGGTCGCGGTCCAGGTCGTGCCCGAATACGCGCACGCTGCCCGAGGTCTTGTTGATCAGCGAGGTCACGATGCCGATGGTGGTCGACTTGCCGGCGCCGTTGGGCCCCAGCAGGGCGAAGAAGCTTCCCGGTGCGACCGTCAGGTCGATGCCCTTCAGGGCCTCGAAGCCGTTGCGGTAGGTCTTGTGCAGGCCTCGAATCTCCAGCGCTGCGGTCATCATGCCTTGGTCCTTGTTCTTTATTTGGGCGATCCCGGGGTTGCGCATGACGGTATCATGACAGCCGTACCCCGCGACTGGAAATGACGCACCAGCGGATTCAATTCATCCCGACACCCGGAGGACCTCCCGTGGAATCCGTCTTCATCACTCATGCCGAGCTTGCCGTCCCGCTGATCCCGGTGACTCGGGAGCGTCTGGCCGGCGCGCTGGCCGCCCGTCCCGATCACTGGCGCAAATGGACGGAACAACACGGCTTCCAGGCCAAGGCCGGCAGCCTGCTGCGTATTCCCTCGGCAGAGGGCCTGACCGAGGCGGTGCTCATTGGCTACGATCCCGACGCGCCGCTCTGGATGCTGGCGCAGGCGGCACAGGCTCTGGAGCCGGGGCCTTACCGCCTCGGGGGCGAGCCGCTCGGTGAGGAGATGCACCTGCTCGCCGCGATCGGATGGGGGTTGGGGAGCTATCGCTTCGAGCGCTACCGTAAGGCGGAAAAGGCATCGCCGCAACTGATCTGGCCCGAGGGCATCGATCGCGGTCGGGTGGAGGCCGTGGTGAGCGCCCATGCACTGGCCCGGGATCTGATCAATACTCCCGCGGCGGACATGATGCCGACCGACCTGGCGCAGGTCGCGGAAACTCTCGCAGCGGAGTTCAGCGCTGGTATCCGCGTGATCCAAGACGGTGGCGAGATTGCGGCCGACTATCCTTGCATCCATGCGGTAGGCGGCGCGAGCGCGTGCGGGCCGCGGGTGATCGAGTTGAACTGGGGCGAGCCCGGGCGCCCGCACGTGGTGCTGGCGGGCAAGGGGGTCTGTTTCGATTCCGGCGGGTTGAATCTCAAGCCGGGCAACGGCATGCGCCTGATGAAGAAGGACATGGGTGGAGCCGCCATCGCGCTGGGACTCGCCCGGCTCATCATGGCGCTCTCGCTGCCGATCCGCATCACCCTGCTGTTGGGCGCGGTGGAGAACGCCGTGGGCTCGCGCGCCTTCCGGCCCGGGGACGTGTTGACCGCGCGCAACGGCAAGACCATCGAGATCGACAATACCGACGCCGAGGGTCGCCTGGTTCTTGCCGATCTGCTGGTTCGGGCAGGCGAGATCGAGCCCGATCTGTTGATCGACTTCGCCACGCTCACCGGAGCCGCGAGGGTGGCGGTGGGAACCGAGATCGCGGCATTCTTCTGCACCGAGCCGGAGTTCGCAGAGGCCTTGAGCGGGCACGCGGCACGCTGGGACGACCCGGTCTGGCCGCTGCCCTTGCATCGGACCTACCGATACCTGTTGGACAGTGACATCGCCGACATGGTCAACAGCAGTGCAAGTCGATTTGCCGGTGCGATCACAGCCGCCCTGTTCCTGAAGGAGTTCGCGCCCGCGAACGTTCCCTGGCTGCATTTCGACGTGATGGCCTGGAACACCCGGTCACGTCCCGGCCGCCCAAAGGGCGGCGAGGCCATGGCGCTGAGGGCGGTGCTGGGCCTGCTTGAGTCCCGTTTCGGTTCCGTCTAGGGCGGGTCAACGCTGGGGGCCCCGTCCCTGCAGGAGGCCAACCCCCTGGCCGATCCAGCGCCGGCGGAACAGATTGTCGTCGGTGGACGGCTGCGCGCGGGGTCGCCGAGAGGGCTCGCCTCCCACAAAGATGCCCTTCTATGGGCGCAGGGCTGTATCCGGCTGGTCAGGTCAGTCCGAGATCCATGCGCGCGCGGATGACCTTGCGCAATGCGATCAGGTAGGCGGCAGTACGGTAATCCATCGGTACGGCATTGCCTTCGATCTCGCGGGTCTCGCGTATTTCCTGGAAGGCGAGGCGCATCGAATCGTCCAGCGCGGAGCGCACCAGGTCGATTTCCTGTGTGCCGCTTGTCAATGACTCGCGCAGCCAATCCGGTACCGAGCGGTTGGTCATCATCTCGATCGCGGAGACCACGTGCTGCCCGCGCGTTGCGTCGTGCCGCCGCTGCAGCCGTCCCAGGCGGATGTGGCCGATGTTGCGGATCCATTCGAAATACGAAACCACCACGCCGCCGGCGTTGACGAACACGTCCGGCAGGATGGTGATGCCGCGCGAGACGAGGATCCGGTCCGCCTCCCAGGTGCAGGGCCCGTTGGCCGCCTCGACCACCAGGCGCGCCTGGATGCGCTCGGCATTGCCTACATGGACGACCCCCTCCAGCGCGGCGGGAATCAGCACGTCGCAGGCGCTCTCGAGCATGCGCGCGCCATCGCGTTCGAAGCCCACACCGGGGAAGCCTTCGACGCCCCCGGTTCGCTGCATGTAGTCGTGCACGGCCGCGACATCCAGGCCGGCCTCGTCGAACAGGGCTCCGTCCCGCTCGATGATCGCGACGATGCGCGGCGCGTCCTTTTGCTGCAGCAGCGATGCGAGGTGGTATCCGACATTGCCCAGCCCCTGGATGACGATCCGCTGATCGCCGAGCTTCCCTTCGAGCCCGGCCTCGCGCACCGCGTCGGGCTCGCTGAAGAAGGCATCCAGGGCATATTTTACGCCACGGCCGGTAGCCTCGAGTCTTCCGGGAATGCCCCCCAGTTCGAGCGGCTTGCCGGTGACGCAGGCGATATGGTTCAGGTCCTCGGGGTGCAGATCCTTGTAACTGTCCAGGATCCAGGCCATCTCCCGCTGCGATGTACCCATGTCGGGTGCGGGCACGTTTTCGGCCGGGCTGATGTACCCCCGCCGGATCAGTTCCCGGGCGAACCGGCGGGTGATCCTCTCGAGGGTGGCCTCGTCGTATTGCCGGGGATCGATCCTGAGGCCGCCCTTGGACCCGCCGAAGGGGACGTCCAGCAGGGCACACTTGTAGGTCATCAGTGCGGCCAGGGCCTCGGCATGATCCTGGTCCATGTCGGGAGAAAAGCGCAGCCCTCCCTTGACCGGCAGGCGATGGGCGGAGTGGACGGCACGCCAACCGGTGAAGACCTCGATGCGGTCGCCCAGACGAATCGGGAAGCTGACCTGGACCACGGAGGAACAGGCCTTCAGCGCGTCGGCGGTACCCTCCGGTACGTCCAGCAGCGACATGGCGTGTTCGACCATGCTGGCCACGCTGTCGCGAAATCCTTGGTGTGGAACCGGGTCCGGCATGGGACTCCTCCTGGTTCAGTGGAAACCATGGCCGCCAACGGCTCAGAAGAGCCGGTTGAGCCCGTTCAGCGCTGCGATGCGGTACGCCTCTGCCATGGTCGGGTAGTTGAAGGTCGTCTCGACGAAGTACTCGATGGTATTGGCCTTTCCGGGCTGGGCCATGATCGCCTGCCCGATATGGATGATCTCGGAGGCCTGTTCACCGAAGCAATGGATGCCGAGGATTTCCAGGGTCTCCCGGTGGAACAGCAGTTTCAGCACACCCACGGTATGCCGCGTGATCTGTGCCCGGGCGATGCTCTTGAAATTCGCCTGGCCCACTTCATAGGGGACCTTCCGGGTGGTCAGCTCGCGTTCGGTGCGACCGATGGAACTGATCTCGGGACTCGTGTAGATGCCGGTGGGAATGTCATCGATCAGGCGCCAGTCGGTCTCTCCATCCGCAATCAGGGTACCCACGAAGCGGCCCTGATCGTAGCTCGCACTGGCCAATGCGGGTGCGCCGACCACGTCCCCGGCGGCATAGATGTGCGGCAGCGAGGTCTGAAAGCGATCGTTCACCTCGATCTGGCCCCGGTGGTTGACCGCAACCCCGATTTCCTCGAATCCCATTTCCTGGGTGTTCCCGGAACGGCCGTTCGCCCAAAGGAGCACGTCGCTGCGGAATTTCTTGCCGGATTGGCAGTGCAGGATCACTCCGTCGTCAAGCGGCTCGACGCGTTCGTATTCCTCGTTGTTCCGGATCACCGTGCCCTGATGGCGGAGATGGTAGCCGAGCGCATCCGTGATCTCGTCGTCGAGAAAGGAGAGCAGCCGGTCGCGGGTGTTGACCAGGTTCGTCTTGATGCCAAGATTGCAGAAGATGGACGCATATTCGCAGCCGATGACGCCAGCGCCGTAAATGGTGATCGAGGCGGGGGAGTGCCCCAGGCGCAGCACCGAGTCGCTGTCGAGGATTCGCGGATGGCTGAAGTCGACGTCGTCCGGGTGATAGGGCCGGGAGCCGGTGGCCAGCACGAAGTGGTCGGCGGTGAAGGTTCGGGTGGCTTCCCCATGGCTCAGCGCTACCGTATGCATGTCGGTGAAACGGGCGTGCCCATGGAGGATGGGCACGTGGTTGCGGGTGTAGTGGCGGTTGCGGGTGCGAACCTGTTCGCTGATGACGTCGGCCGCGGATTCCAGCATCTCCGGATAACCCACCTGCGAGACGCCGAACAGGCGGCGCAGGACCGGGTCCCGCCGGTAGTCGGCCACCAGCTGAACGCTGTGGCGCAGGGCCTTGGAGGGGATCGTGCCCCAGTGCGTGCAGCCGCCCCCGACGCTGGGGTGCGACTCGACGATCGCGACGCGCCGCCCGGACTTCACCAGTTTCATGGCAGCACCCTCGCCGGCGGGTCCGCTGCCGATCACGATGGCGTCGAAATGTTCGCGGATCATGTTCACAGCAACCTCCGGGCAGGCGTTTTGGTTCCGGGGTGCGCACTCGGAAAACGCATCGCACCTGCGAAGGATACCGCGCCCATCGCCGGAAGGGGGGGGCGGATGCGGGAGGGCACTACGGGAGCGCGTCGGGCGCTCCATGCTCCGCGGGTGGCGGGATGCCGGTGCCTGAGCCATGCTCAAGGGGCTTCGACTCCACTCTCGGCGGCGATGATGCGCAGATTCCCCGCGCCATTCTTCTCGGTCCTGATGCTGGGAATGGTTTCCCAGATCGCGCAGGTGGTGTTGCTGCGCGAACTGCTGATGGTGTTCCACGGCAATGAACTGTCGATCGGCATTATCCTCTCCGCATGGATGGCCTGGGTTGGCGTCGGAAGCGGGCTTGGCGCGTTCGTCGCTGAACGGACGAGAGGGGTGCTGGTCGTCCTGATGCTGAACGCCGCGGCCTTGTTGCCGCTGCTGGCGGGCACGGTTCTGCTCATCCGCAGTCTGCGGGGATTTTTTGACGTGGTTCCGGGGGCATATCTGTCCCTGCCGGACATCTTCGTTGCCAGTTTTGCCGTTATGGCGCCGGCCTGCATCCTGATCGGGATGCAGTTCGTGCTGTTGGCCAAGCTCTGGCGGCAAAGCGACAGGGCCGAGGACACCTCCGGTGCGGGCAAGACCTACATCGGCGAAGCTCTGGGCAATATCTTCGGGGGGATCGTCTTCACGCTGGTCATGGTGCATCACCTCAACTCGTTCCAGTCGGTGGTGCTTGCCGGCATGCTGATGGGGGCGGCGGTGTTGTGGACCGGCCGCAGGGTCGCCGGATTCGCGGAGCAGGTACGGGGCAGGACCCGGGCCGTCCTTACGGGGCTGTTGATCGCGGGCGGCGGCTCGCTCGTGTTTCTCGGTCAGGTCGACGACTGGGCTCATGGCATCCAGTGGCGACATCTGGCCCCGGATCATGAACTCGTCGCGACGCACCAGTCGAAATACGGAAACATTGCCATCGCGCGCCGCGACGACCAGTTCAGCTTCTTTCGCAGCGGCCACCTGATGTTTGCCGCCGCAGGACACGACACCGCGGTTCCCCATTTCGAGGAACAGGAGGCAGCTGTATTCGCGCACTTCGCCATGACCCAGCACGCCGACCCGAAGAGGGTGCTGCTGATTGGCGGTGGCTTGCGTGGCACCCTGGGGGCCATCATCCAGCACCCGGTGGAACGGGTCGATTACGTGGAACTGGATGAGGTGCTGACCAGGACCGCTCGGGCTCATGCCTCGGAGGCCACGCTGGCGGCGCTGCAGGAACCGCGCGTCCGGCTCGTTCACGCCGACGGGCGCGTCTTCGTCAAGGGGGCGGAACAACATTACGACATGGTGATCGTGGATGTTCCCGATCCCGCCACCGCCGTCCTGAACCGCTATTACACCCGGGAGTTTTTCGAACAGGTACGCAGGCTGCTCAATCCCGACGGCGTACTCGTCATCGGCGCCGTTTCCACGGCGGGTCTGCGCGGAACGGCCGTGGCCAACCGTAACGCGACCATCCACCATACGCTGGGCAGCGCCTTCGCCACGGTACTGCCGGTGGGCGAGCACTTCCTGATCTATTTCGCCTCCGATGCCGTGGATCAGATCTCCACCGATCCGGCGCTGCTGCAACGGCGTTTCCTGGCGCGTGGCATCGACACCGAGGCCTTTTCCCGCCACCACTTTCACCTCCTCCTGGAGGAATCGCAGTTGCGCCGGGTCAACTGGATTCTCCGCAACCACGGGCGCACGGCCGATGCGCATCTGGCGGCACCTCCGTCAGCCCCGTTCCGCGTCGCCTCAGTTGCCGAGCAACAGGCGGGCGAGGGGGAGCTACCGCCGGTCAACGCCCGGTTTTTCATCAATTCCGATTTCAAGCCCATCGGGTACTTCTATACGCTGATGTTCTGGGGCGACCTGACCCGGGCGGGTCATGCCGAGACCCTGAAGCGGTTGCTGCACGTAGAGCGATGGTGGGTTCTTCCGGCAGTCGCCGCCGTCATCGCCCTGTCGCTTTTCCTTCGGATGCTGGGAAGCATCCGGCGCACGCGCCCGGACCGGCATTTTGCGGTGGTTCTTGCCGTGTTCACCACCGGTCTTTCCACCATGGCCCTGCAGATTGCGCTGCTGTTCTCGTTTCAGAGCATCTACGGGTTCATCTACGAAATGGTGGGTCTGATCGTGGCGATCTTCATGGCCGGCCTGGCGACGGGTACGGCACTGACCAACCGGTTCGTGAAGGACAAGGCCAATACGGACATCCTCGCCGGGGTCCAGCTGTCGATTGCCATCCTTGCCGGCTTGATCGCCGTCGCGCTTCCCCACTCGGCGGCCATGGAGTCGGCGACGATGGTGTTCCTGCTGTTTTCGCTGCTGACCTTTGTTTCCGGTTTGCTGAACGGCCTGGATTTCCCTTTGGCGGCCGAAGCCTTCAGATCCATGAATCGTCGCGCGGAGAAATCGGCGGGCATGGTGTATGGGGTGGAGTTGCTCGGGGCCTGTGTTGGGGCCGCCTTGGCAAGTGCCATTGTCGCGCCTATCATTGGAATTGTGGCCTGTTGCCTGCTGGCGGCAACGGTCAACGCGACGGCGTTTGCAGTACTGATGGTATCCCGGAGGCCCCATGGACAGTAACGCTGCTACTGGACGGGATCTGGCCAAGAGGAAACTGTTGAAAGCCGGTTTCGGCGGATTGTGTGCATTGTGCCTTGCGGGCGTCGGAGGGCGGGCGATGCGCACACAGGCGAGCCCTGCCCCAAGGGGCCTGGTTCGGCCCAGACCCGGAAGATGGTTCAGGGAAGGGGCCGGGGGCCGGGTCCACTGTGAGCTGTGTCCCTGGGAGTGCGCGCTGGAACCCGGCGAAACAGCGCGTTGCCGTGTGCGCAGCAACCAGGGTGGAATCGGTCAGACGCTCGCGTACGGCAATCCGGTTCTGGTCCAGGAGGACCCCGTCGAACGCCTGCCGTTCTTTCACGTCTTGCCCTCCAGCAGAACGCTTTCCGTCTCGACCGCCGGGTGCAACCTCGCCTGCAAGTTCTGCGAGGTATGGGACATGGCACTGGTCGATCCGCACGAGGTGCATGCGTATGACATGCCGCCCGCCACCGTCATCGACCACGCCACGGCGGCCAATCTGAAGTCGGTCAGCTACGCCTTCGGCGAGCCGGTCGTGTTCTACGAATACATGTTCGAAACGGCGGAATTGGCTCGGGGCGCGGGTCTATTCAACCTGCTGCATACGGCCGGCTATATCCAGCCCGCTCCACTGAAGGAACTGGCCGCCAGGATCGATGCGGCGAATGTCGACCTGAAGGGATTCGACGCCGCGTTCTACAGGGATGTCTGTGGCGGAGAACTGGCCCCGGTGCTGGAGTCCCTGCAGTTGCTGAAACGGGCCGGGGTGCACCTGGAAATCACGAACATCCTGATACCGACCCTGAATGATGACATCGGCAGTATCCGGCGCATGTGCGCCTGGATCAGGGACGAACTCGGAGCGGATGTCCCGCTGCATTTTGCCCGCTTCTATCCACTGTACCGGCTTGCCAACCTGCCGCAGACGCCCGTCTCCTCGCTCGACAGGGCGAGGGAGACGGCGCTGGAGGAAGGGCTGCGATATGTCTACGTCTCCAGGGTCACCGGTCATGCGGGCGAGAACACCTACTGCCCGAATTGCGGGGAGATCGTGATCGGGCGCGTCGGGTTCATCATCAACGAGATGCATCTCAGCGCAGACCGGTGTGCGCATTGCGGGGAAGCCATTCCCGGCCGCTGGGCGTGAATCACATCAGCCGGCGACGGTGTACCTCGGCCTGGGACAGCGAACGCTCGTCGAGATTGCTCAGGCCCGCGGCACGGGCCCAGTCCATGGCCTCCAGGAATTCCTGCGAGGTGATGGCGCGGGCGATCGGTTCGTATTCGAAGGCGCGGTGTTCCACGCGATACTGCGCCATGATGTTCACATAGGTATCCTTGGGAAGATTCGTCGCGATCCAGTCGATGAATTCCCGGGAACCGGCGACCCGGTTGGGCATCACGAGATGACGAACCATCAGCCCGCGCAGCGCCACGCCGCGATCGTCGGTGACGACCCGGCCGACCTGCCGATGCATTTCCAGGATCGCCTGCTGGGCCATCTCCGGATAATCGCGTGCACCGGCGGTTGCGTAGAGCGCCGATTCGGCGCCGTCCATGAATTTGAGATCGGGGAGGTAGATATCCACGATGCCGTCGAGGAGCCTGATGTTCTCGACCAGCTCGTAACCGCCCGTGTTGTAGCAGATGGGCAGCCTGAGCCCCTTTTCCACGGCGATGAGAACGGCGTTGACGATGTTCGGCATCACGTGGGTGGGTGTGACGACGTTGATGTTATGGCAGCCGCGTTCCTGCAGGTCCAGCATCATGTCTGCGAGAGCGGCGTCACTGACCTCGCGGCCGAGTCCCGAATGTGCGATCGGCCAGTTCTGGCAGAACACGCAGCGAAGGTTGCAGTTGGAGAAGAAAATCGTGCCTGAGCCGCGGCGCCCGACCAAAGGCAGTTCCTCGCCGAAATGCGGCTGGTGGCTGTGGACCTTGACCCGGTCCGAGGCGTTGCAGAAACCCATCTGTCCAGCTCTGCGATTGACCCGGCATCGGCGCGGGCACAGCTCGCAGCGCTCGAACAGACGGTAGGCCTCCTCGGCCCGTTCAGCGAGTCTGCCCTCGGCGTGCAAGCCTGCGTACGCGGGCTGCCAGGAGCCCGGTGGGTGCTCGGCAGTGGTTGTCCGCGAACACGCACCGAGATAGGCGGCACTCCCGGCCAGGGCCACCTGTTTGAGAAAGGTTCTGCGCGTCAGTGCCATGGTAGAAACCCCCGGGAACAACCGGCTGCTACCGGAAAAGTGCTTGATGCCCATCTGTAAGTGTAGTAAAAAGCACCCGAAAATCAATCTAATGGATGCTGTTTCCCGCAAGGTCCGCGCGCGCCTCCACCGGCGGATGGCGAATGTGGCAGACTCCCTCGGGGCAAACGCGGCGTTCTTTGTTATCTCGGGCGCTCCCGCACAGGTTCCCGGCTACCGTCAACGGACAGTCTTGCCTGCTCCGGGTCCTCCCCCTGCGGCTGGCACAAAGGGGCTGCCGAAGGCATCACGCTCGGCACCCGGGAGCGCAGGCCGCTGCCGATCCACAAAAGAAGGTTGAACCCGCAGAATGCGTATTGCTTCAGGTCAGGATGACATGACAAGGCTTTCCTCCCCCCCGACGGACGCGCTCAGTCGCCGCTTCTGCGTCGCGCCGATGATGGACTGGACCGACCGCTGGTGCCGTCGTTTTCATCGCCTTCTGACCCGGGAGGCATTGCTGTACACGGAGATGCTGCACGCGAACGCGGTGGTCCGAGGCGACCGGCGGCATCTTCTCGGTCACGACGCCCAGGAACACCCGGTTGCCGCTCAGCTTGGCGGCTCCGAGCCGCCGCTGCTTGCTGAGGCGGCGCGGATCTGTGCGGGCTTCGGTTATCAAGAGATCAACCTGAACGTGGGGTGCCCCTCGGAGCGCGTCCAGTCCGGTGCCTTCGGGGCCTGCCTGATGGCGACGCCGGATACGGTGGCGGAATGCGTGGAGGCGATGACCGCAGCCGTCTCGGTCCCGGTGACCGTGAAGCATCGGATCGGGATCGATGACCAGGATTCGGAGGCGGACCTGCACCGGTTCGTCCAGCGTGTGGCCGAGGCCGGCTGTCGGACCTTCATCGTCCATGCCAGGAAGGCGTGGCTGAAGGGTCTCAGCCCGGCAGCGAACCGGGATGTGCCACCGCTGGACTACGCCCGTGTCCATCGGCTGAAACAGGAGTTTCCGGAACTCGAGATCATTGTGAACGGCGGAATCCAGAGCACCGAGGAAGGGCTCGGGCATCTGCCTGCGGTCGATGGGGTCATGCTGGGTCGGGCGGCCTATTACCGTCCCCTCGAACTCGCGCAGGTGGACCGCCTCTATTACGGCGCGCAGCGGGATCCGAGTCGCGCGGAGGTGGTCGACGGGCTGGTCGCACTGGCGGAAGAGATGTGCTCGCGGGACATTCCGATGGTGCGCCTGACCCGGCATGTCCTGGGGCTGTTCCATGGGACGCCGGGTGCGCGGCACTGGCGCCGCGTGCTCACCGAGGAGGTGCGCCGCGGGGGCTGCGGGCCAGAGCTGATCGAGTGGGCGGTGGGTTCGTGTCTGCAGCGATCCGCCTGAGCGCAGGTCGCTTCACCGCAAGGCCGTAGAAGGGGAGGGTGGCCGAGGCGCAGCCCATCCCCCTCCCGGATCAGCGCGGCAGGTCCGAGGCACCCATCAGCCACTCGTCCACGGCGCGGGCGCACTGCCGGCCTTCGCGGATGGCCCAGACCACGAGGGACTGGCCGCGCCGCATGTCGCCGGCAGTGAACAGGCCATCGACATTGGTGTGGTAGGCCTTCGCGCCTTCGGTGCTGCCCTTGATGTTGCCGCGCGGATCGAGTTCCAGGTTGGCATTCCCCTGCAGCTCGGCGATCATGCCTTCATGCACCGGATGCACGAACCCCATGGCCAGCAGCACCAGGTCGGCCTTCATCTCTCCCTCACTGCCGGGTACCTCGGACATCTGCCAGCGGCCCTGCGCGTCGCGGTCCCAGCGTACCAGCGCGTAGCGCAGTGCACGCACGTTGCCGCGACCGTCGTCCACGAAGCCCTTGGTCGCGACGTTCCACATCCGCTCACAGCCCTCTTCCTGGGAGCTCGAGGTGCGCAGGCGGTTCGGCCACTCGGGCCAGGTCAGGCCCTTGTCTTCCCTTGCCGGGGGCTTGTCGAGGATCTCGATCTGGGTGACCGACCGTGCGCCGTGGCGGTTCGACGTGCCGATGCAGTCCGAGCCCGTATCACCTCCGCCGATGACCACCACGTGCTTGTCGCCGGCACTGATGAATTCATCCTCGGGTACGAACAATCCCTGGACGCGCTTGCTGTTGCGGGTCAGGAAGTCCATCGCGAAATGAACGCCGTTGAGTTCCCGGCCGGGCACGGGCAGGTCGCGCGGCGCCTCGGCGCCACCGGCAAGGATCACGGCGTCGTATTCTTCCTGCAATCGGGACACGGGGATGTCCGCACCGATGTGGGAGTTGGTGTGGAACTCCACCCCTTCGGTGCGCATTTGCGCCATGCGCCGGTCGATCAGGTGCTTGCTCAGCTTGAAGTCCGGGATGCCGTAGCGGAGGAGGCCGCCGATGCGATTGGCCTTCTCGAAGATGGCCACCTGATGGCCGACACGCGCGAGTTGCTGCGCGCAGGCCAGTCCGGCGGGGCCCGAGCCGACGATGGCGATCTTCCTGCCCGTGCGCCGCTGCGCAACCTGAGGTTTGATCCAGTTCTCCTCCCAGGCCTTGTCGACGATCGCACACTCGATGGTCTTGATCGTGACCGGCACGTCATCGATGTTCAGGGTGCAGGCAGCCTCGCAGGGCGCCGGGCAGATCCGCCCGGTGAACTCGGGGAAGTTGTTCGTCGAGTGCAGCGACTCGATGGCCTGCAGCCAGTCGCCCTGATACACCAGATCGTTCCAGTCGGGGATCAGGTTGTCGACCGGGCAGCCCTGGTGGCAATAGGGGATACCGCAGTCCATGCACCGCGCACCCTGTTCCCGGACTTCACTCTCCGGCATCGGGATCACAAACTCCTTGTAGTGCACGATGCGGTCGGATGCGGGCTGGTAACGCCGGTCGCGGCGTTCGTATTCGATGAATCCAGTTGGCTTACCCATGAACGGCGCTCTCCTTCATGGCCAGTGTGGCCTTCAAGGGCCGGTGAGAAGTGGGTGGCCGACTCTGTCGCGCCTTCATCTGCTCCAGGGCGTGGCGGTAATCCAGCGGCATCACCTTGACGAAGCGGGCGAACTGGTTGTCCCAGTCATCGAGGATTCTGCGCGCGACCTCCGAATCGGTGTACTGCAGGTGTTGCTCGATCAGCAGCCGCAGACGCATCTTGTCGTGGCGGGTCATGTCGTGCCGGATATCCACCAGCCCCTTGGTCTCGAGATCGCCGCCCTGGTGGTCCAGCGCTTCCATCGCGTCGTCCTCGTCGGGGATCGGCTGCAGTTCCACCATGGCCAGGTTGCAGCGCTGATCGAAGGTTCCGTCCTCGTCGAATACATAGGCGATGCCGCCGGACATGCCCGCCGCGAAGTTGCGGCCGGTGGAGCCGAGGCAGACCATGATGCCGCCGGTCATGTACTCGCAGCCGTGATCGCCCACCCCCTCGACGACGGCAATGGCACCGGAATTGCGCACGCAGAAGCGCTCTCCGGCGACGCCGCGGAAAAAGCACTCGCCGCTGATCGCGCCGTAGAGCACGGTGTTGCCGACGATGATGTTTTCCTGCGCACGGGCGATGCCCGCATCCTTCGGTGGGTAGACGATCAGCCTGCCGCCGGAGAGACCTTTGCCGACGTAGTCATTCGCTTCCCCCTCTACTTCCAGGGTAACGCCCTTCGCGAGCCAGGCCCCCAGGGACTGCCCGCCGGTACCGCGTGCCTTGATGTGGATCGTATCGTCGGGGAGCCCCGCGTGGCCATAGCGCTCTGCGACACGGCCCGACAGCATGGTGCCGACGGTGCGGTTGTAGTTCTTGATCGTGGTCTCGATCCGCACCGGTTCTCCGTGCTCCAGGGCAGGTTGGGCCTGGCGAATCAGTTCCTGGTCCAGGGCATTCTCGAGTCCGTGCTCCTGGGACTCGCAGTTGAACAATGCCACATCGGGTCCGACCTCGGGCTTGCGGAGCAGGCGCGAGAAGTCCAGGCCGCAGGCCTTCCAGTGGTCGATGGCCCGACGCATCTCCAGACGGTCGGACTGGCCCGTCATCTCATTGAGCGTCCGGAAACCCAGTTGGGCCATCAACTGCCGCACTTCCTCGGCGACAAAGAAGAAATAGTTGATCACGTGCTCGGGCTTGCCCGTGAAGCGCTTGCGCAGTTCCGGGTCCTGTGTGGCGACGCCGACCGGGCAGGTGTTCAGGTGGCACTTGCGCATCATGATGCAGCCCTCGACGATCAGCGGCGCGGTCGCGAAGCCGAACTCGTCGGCACCGAGGAGGGCGCCGATCACGACGTCACGGCCCGTGCGCAGGCCACCATCGACCTGCACCGCGATGCGTCCCCGAAGCCGGTTCATGACCAGCGTCTGGTGGGTTTCGCTCAGCCCGATCTCCCACGGACTACCTGCGTGCTTGATCGACGTCAACGGGCTCGCACCGGTGCCGCCGTCGTAGCCGGCAATGGTCACATGGTCGGCGTGGGCCTTCGCCACGCCGGCCGCGACCGTGCCGACGCCGATCTCGGAGACCAGCTTCACCGAGATGCGCGCACGCGGATTGGTGTTCTTCAGGTCGTGGATAAGCTGCGCCAGGTCCTCGATCGAATAGATGTCGTGGTGCGGAGGAGGCGAGATGAGTCCGACACCGGGCGTGGAGTGGCGTACGCGAGCGATCTGCGCACTCACCTTGTGTCCGGGTAACTGGCCGCCTTCGCCGGGCTTGGCGCCCTGCGCGATCTTGATCTGGATGTCGTCGGCGTTGACCAGGTATTCGGTGGTCACACCGAAGCGGCCGGAGGCGACCTGCTTGATCGCCGAGCGCGCGGGATTGCGGGAACCGTCGGCCAGCGGCAGGAAGCGTTCGGCCTCTTCGCCGCCCTCGCCGGTGTTGGATTTGCCGCCGATGGCGTTCATCGCGCGGGCCAGCGTCGAGTGTGCCTCGTGGGAGATCGAGCCGAAGGACATCGCCCCGGTGGCAAAGCGCTTCACGATCTCCGCGGCGGGCTCGACCTCCTCGATCGGAACCGGGTGTTCGGCGAAGCGGAAGTCCATCAGGCCGCGGAAGGTCAACAGGCGCTCGTTCTGCTCGTTGACCAGCCGCGAGTACTCGGCATAGGTCTTGGGGTCGTTGGCACGGGTCGCATGCTGGAGCTTGGAGATTGTCTCCGGAGTCCAGACATGATCCTCGCCGCGCAGACGGTAGGCGTAGTCCCCGCCGACGTCGAGCTGCTTGCGGTAGATGTGCTCGGCGCCAAAGGCCAGCGAGTGCCAGCGAACCGCCTCGCGCGCGACCTCGGCCAGGCCGATCCCCTCGACCTGGCTGTGGGTACCGGTGAAGTACGTCTGCAGGAAACTGTTCCTCAGGCCCACGGCGTCGAAGATCTGGGCGCCGCAGTAGGACTCCAGCGTGGAAATCCCCATCTTCGACATCACCTTCAGCAGACCCTTGCCGACCGCCTTGATGTAGCGCTTCTGGGCCTCCTCGAACGTCAGTCGCTCCGGGAATCGCGACAGCATCGACTGGATGGTGTCGAAGGCGAGGTAGGGGTTGATCGCCTCCGCGCCATACCCGGACAGGGTGGCGAAATGGTGGACTTCGAGTGCGGCGCCGGTCTCCACGACGATCCCGGAACTGGTGCGCAGCCCGGTACGAATCAGGTGATGATGCACCGCGGACGTTGCCAGCAGCATGGGAATCGGAATGTGATCGCGGTCGATGTTGCGATCGGACAGGATCAGGATGTTGTAGCCGTCGAGCACCGCCTTCTCGGCCTCCTTGCAGAGGCGTTCCAGGGCCGCCTCCATCCCCTGGGCGCCCTCCGGCGCGGGGTAGGCCGTGTGCAGTGTGCGGGTGCGGAAGGCGCCGCCCGAGTTGTATTCGATGTGACGGATCCGTTCGAGATCCTGGTTGGTCAGCACCGGCTGCGCGGTCTCCAGACGCCAATGCTTGCCGGCCTCGTTGATCCCGAGCAGGTTGGGGCGGGGACCGATGATGCAGACCAGCGACATCACCAGTTCCTCGCGGATCGGATCGATCGGCGGATTGGTGACCTGTGCGAAGTTCTGTTTGAAGTAGGTGGACAGGTGCTTCGGACGACTGGACAGGACCGAAGGCGGATTGTCCGCGCCCATGGACCCGATGGCTTCCTGGCCCGTCAGCACCATCGGAGTCAGCAGGAATTTCAGGTCCTCCTGGCTGTAGCCAAAGGCCTGTTGCAGGTCGAGCAGCGTGGCATCGTCAGGTGCCATCGGGCCCACTCCGGTGGGCAGTTCCTCCAGCCGGATCTGGGTCTTCTTGAGCCACTCGCCGTAGGGCTTGGCGGCGGCCAGTTCGGATTTCACTTCCTGGTCGTCGATGATGCGGCCCTGCTCGAGGTCGATCAGCAGCATCTTGCCGGGCTGCAGCCGCCACTTCTTGATGATCCGCTCCTCGGCAATGTCCAGTACGCCCATCTCGGAGGCCATGACCACCAGGTCGTCATTGGTCACCAGATAGCGCGCGGGGCGTAGGCCGTTGCGGTCGAGGGTGGCGCCGATCTGCCGACCGTCGGTGAAGGCGACCGCAGCCGGGCCGTCCCAGGGCTCCATGAGGGCCATGTGGTACTCGTAGAAGGCGCGGCGCTCGTCGTCCATCAGCCGGTTGCCGGACCAGGCCTCGGGAATCAGGATCATCATCGCGTGGGCCAGGGAATAGCCACCCATGACCAGCAGTTCCAGCGCGTTGTCGAAGCAGGCCGAGTCCGACTGGCCCTCGGGAATCAACGGCCAGATGGTTTCGAGGTCGTCGCCGAGCACCTCCGAGCGCATCGTGTGGCGGCGTGCGGCCATCCAGTTCACGTTGCCGCGCAGGGTGTTGATCTCGCCGTTGTGGCAGATCATGCGAAACGGCTGCGCGAGGTCCCAGGTGGGGAAGGTGTTGGTGGAGAAGCGCTGGTGCACCAGCGCCAGGGCGCTGGTGAAGCGCTCGTCGCGCAGGTCGAGGTAGTAGTTGCCGACCTGGTAGGCCAGCAGCATGCCCTTGTAGTTCAGGGTCCGGGAGGACATCGATGTCACGTAGTAGGCCGTCTTTTCGTAACCGGCGGCACGGATCTCGTTGTCCATGCGCTTGCGGATGACGAACAGCTTGCGCTCGAAGAGATCCTGATCGGGGCAGTCCGTGGCACAGCCGACGAAAACCTGCCGAACGACGGGTTCGCTGGGGCGCACGCTCTCGCCGAGGTCACTGTTGTCGACCGGGACGTCGCGCCAGCCGAGGACGGTCTGGCCGCCGGCCTCGATGTGGCGATTGACGATGGCTTCCATCTCCGCCCGCGGGCCCTGCTCGCGCGGGAGGAAGACCATCCCCACGCCGTACTT
>PUOZ01000370.1 GCA_003553165.1 Thioalkalivibrio sp. | reverse complement strand
CCGGAAGGCCGGAACGGACAGGGAAAGGGTCAAGGCCATGGGCACCCGTCGCAACGGGCCGACCAGGACCGGGGCCGACCGACACACGCCGCGGCGGGTCGGAAATGGTGACCGGGAGCCGGAAGCGGACGCGCGGGCTGCGCGCAACGCACGGGCAGCCGGGAACCGGCGGCCTCGTTCTGGTCGGATTGATCGCCCTCCTGACCCAGGGTACGTCGGGTTGCGCCGTAGCCGGCATGCACCCGCAACCGCAGGCCGCCTCGACCGCAGTCGTCCCGCATGACAGCGCATCCCCTGTTGCGGAAACGCGGATCACACGGTACCGCGACGGGCACAAGGTTGTGACCCGGGACCGGAGTGGCACGGACATCACGATTCAGCGGGCGCCCGGCGCTTCGCCAGCGCGGGACGGCCGGGAACATCCTGACGGCTACGCCGCTCGGTTCGACGTTCCCTGGGCGGATCAGCGGTTCCAGCGCGAACGGGGGCACGGCGACGGTCAGGCGTACGGGCACGGCGTTTCGACCACGCGGGACGCCTTCAGGCAGCGCATGCTCGACCGCTTGGACGGATCTCCCCCGCGCTGGTGAATCGGCAGCCATCGGCGAGAACCGTGGCGCCCGCGGTTCGGAACGGGCGCCACCCCCGCCGACCTTCCCGCCGCCGTCAGGCCGGTGGACGCGTGTCCTGTTCGCGCTTATGCTCCCGGCGTACCAGACGCACGAGGTCGCTCATCTCATCGGCAATGAACTTCAGAAGGTCGTCCATGGTAAGCATGCCGCACAGGTTGCCACCCGGGTCGACGACCGGCAGACGCCGCACGCCCATGGCACGCATCCGCAAGATGGTCTCCCAGACACCGTCGCTTTCGCGCGCGGTGAGGAGTTCGGGCGCGATGATGTCGCCGGTGGCCAATGCCTCCTCGGGCACCTCCTTGGCCATGATCTCCACCACCAGATCCCGGTCGGTGACGATACCGACTGGCTTCATCGGCATGTGCGAATCCTCGTCGACCACCACCAGGCTGCCGACGTGCTGGTTCCGCATCATGCGGGCGGCCTCGTACACCGAGGCCTTGCGGTCGATGACCACGACCTCTCTGTTACAGATCTCCCCGACAGACATCTCGTCTTCTCCAAGTCACGTTTATTGTCGCCCGCACGGCCATCGATATGCACAAACTGCACTCGCAGAGACGAGGCCGACGCGGGCGTAGGACGATCCGGCAAACGGACCGCCACCCGTGAAGTGTCCTGCCCTGGCCTTGCGCCCGTCAACCGGGTTTCCGTCTACCCGTGGGCTTCCGGTTTCACGCATGCCGCGCCCTGGCAGCCTGTCGGACTTGGGCAGTTCCGACTGCGCCGGTGGGAGAGCGGTGCATTTTTCCCCTGATCTCTCCTTGCTTAGAACCACCATGCGCCTCGACATCATGGAAAACTGCCCTCGCCCTCCCACCCGGCTCGCTAAGGGCGCCCAAGCCCGACAGGCTGCTGGCGTTCATCCGCTCCGGAATTTGCTCTATTCTCTCTGGCTTTAACGCGCTACAACGTAACGGTCTGGAGAACGGATGACGAGCGAAACGGATGTCCGGGTGATGACGCAGGTCCGCGCCGAGCAGGTACGGATGATCTTCGATGCATCATTGTTCTCGCAGTTCTCCGCCTTCGTCGTCAGCACCCTGGTCGCGGTGTTCCTATGGCCGGTGGTCGACCATGCTGCCATCCTGACCTGGATCGTGGCGATCTACCTGATCATTGCCTTTCGCCTGGCGGTCACGGTTGGCTTCCGCCACGCGGAGCCCCACCCGGAGGCGGTCGAGCCCTGGGCCAGGGCCGCGCAGGTCGGGATACTCTTCTCCGCGCTCGGCTGGGGGAGCGCCGGCTACTTCCTGTTCCCAGTAGACAGCCTGCCGCACCAGGGCCTTCTCGCCTTCATGATCGCGGGCCTCACGGCCGGGGCGGTCACGTCGCTCGCGGCCCTGCGCTGGTCGGCGATCAGCTTTGCAATCCTGGTAACGCTCCCGTTGGTGTTCCGTTTCGCCGAACCCTCACATCCGCTCTCGAACACGATGTCACTGGTCGTGATCCTGTTCGCAGCGTTCATGATCGCGTTGGCGCATCGCATACATCGGACTCTGACCGAGATGATCGTCGAGCGCTTCGAGCGCCAGTCGGCCCAACAGCGGGAGCGGGTCCGCAACCAGGTGCTGGAATTGCTGGCGAAGGCCGCGCCCCTGAACCAGATTCTCGACGCCATTGTCCTCGGGCTGGAGAAGGAAGACCCCGGCATCCGGTGCAGCATCCTGCTTCTCGACGAGAGCGGAAGACGACTGCTCACCGTGGCGGCTCCCAGCCTTCCCGCATCCTACAATGACGCGATCCAGGGTCTGGAGATCGGACCGGATGTCGGTTCCTGTGGCGCGGCCGCGTTTACCCGCAAACGGGTGATCGTCGAAGACGTCGGCCGCCACCCCTTCTGGGAACGATTCCGGAGCCTCGCCACCGAGGCAGGCATCGGATCGGCCTGGTCGGAACCCGTGTTCGCCGCCTCGGGTAAATTGCTGGGGACCTTCGCCGTCTATCGACGTGCGCCACACAGGCCGACGCCCCGGGAGCTCTCGGCCCTTGTGCAGGCGGCAAACCTCGCCGGGATCGCCATCGAGCGCAGCAAGACCGAGGAAGCATTGCGGCTCGCGGCAATGGTCTATCAGAACTCCAGCGAGGCCATGATGATCACCGACGAGGAGAACCGGATCGTCGCGATCAACCCGGCCTTCACGGAGACCACCGGCTACCGGGAGGAGGAGGTGATCGGACGGAACCCGAGGATTCTCAATTCCGGACGCCAGAACGCGGCGTTTTACCAAGCCGTGTGGCAACAACTGGACCGCACCGGTCGCTGGCAGGGCGAGATCTGGAACCGCCGCAAGAACGGCGAGGAGTTTCCGGAGTGGCTGACCATCAATACGATTCATGACGCCGGGGGGCGGGTCCATCGCCGGGTCGCGCTGTTCTCGGATGTGACCGAAAAGAAGAAGGCCGACAGCCTTATCTGGACCCAGGCCAACTACGACTCCCTGACCGAACTGCCGAATCGCCGACTCTTCTTCGACCGGCTCGAACATGGCATCAAGCGTGCCCAGCGCGACAGCATCCATCTGGCCCTGCTGTACATCGATCTCGACCGCTTCAAGGAGGTGAACGACACCCTGGGGCATCACATGGGCGACGAACTTCTGCTCGAGGCCTCGCAACGGATCAAGGCCTGCGTGCGCGACTCGGACACGGTGGCGCGACTCGGGGGCGACGAATTCACGGTCATCCTCAACGAGTTCCGGGATGTCAATATCGTGGGACGGATCGCGCAGGCGATCATCGCGTCGCTGTGCCAGCCCTACCAGCTCGGCGACGAACAGGTGTTTCTGTCAGCCAGCATCGGCATCACCGTGTACCCGGAAGACGGCGCCCGTACCGATGTGCTGCTGCAGAACGCGGATCAGGCGATGTTCGCGGCGAAACAGAACGGCCGCAACCGCTTCAACTACTTCACCGCGGCGATGCAGGAGGCCGCGCAGCAACGCATGCGGATGGTGCGCGACCTTCACCAGGCGCTGGCTGCGGGCCAATTTCACGTGCATTACCAGCCGATCGTCCATCTCCCGACCGGACGCATCGACAAGGGCGAGGCGCTGGTGCGCTGGGAACATCCGGAGGACGGCTTCATCAGTCCCGCGGATTTCATCCCGGTGGCCGAGGAGACCGGGGCGATCTACCAGATCGGCAACTGGGTCTTCCAGGAGGCCAGCAACCGAGCCCGAGAATGGCGCAGCCGCTACAACCCCCACTTTCAGGTCAGCGTGAACCGGTCGCCGGTCCAGTTTCTGGCCGAGGGCGCCAGCGAGAACGACTGGCTGGATTATCTGAAGGAAATCGGCTTACCGGGCGAAGCGCTCGTGGTGGAGATTACGGAGGGCGTCCTGCTCAAGGCGGCGGCCAAGATCAACGAAAAGCTGCTCCGGCTGCGCGACGCCGGCGTCCAGGTGGCGATCGACGACTTCGGCACCGGCTACTCCTCCCTCGCCTACCTGAAGCGGTTCCATATCGACTACCTCAAGATCGACAAGACCTTCGTCAGCAACCTGGAAACGGACGCCAGCGATCGCGCGCTATCGGAGGCCATCGTCGTGATGGCGCATACGCTCGGTTTCAAGGCGATTGCCGAAGGTGTGGAGACAGAGGGGCAGAAGAGAATTCTTGAAGAGATGGGCTGTGACTATGCCCAGGGCTATCTCTTCTCACGCCCGGTGCCGGCAGAGGGCTTCGATGCCCTGCTGCGGGCAGCGAGCGTCAACGCGCCTGAAGACACCCCCCCGGCGGCTTCCGTCGCGCCTTTGTCTCAGTTCAGGACCCCGAGCGGGAAAACGTCAGGCTCAAGTCGCAGATGATGAGCGGCAGGACGCCGAGGTACCATTCCCAACCGGCCGTGTTTCGGGAGGGCCCTCAAGGGTATGCGACCGGATTTCGCTGGATCAATCGCATACGAAACAACTCGGACATACTTCCGCAACATTAGCAGTATCTAATAGACGGTACTCAAAACATTCGCCGGGAGACCCCCGGAAGGAGAAACCGTCATGATGAAGAGGAACGCCCTGAAAGCCCTTGCCTTCGTTGCCGCGCTGACAGCGGCCGGCAGCCTGCAGGCGATCGAAGTCACCCATTCGGCCAAGACGGGCCTGGATCCCTGCCTCAACGGCGATGTATCGGCCTCTGGCCGCTTCCCCACGCAGGCGATGGAAGACCAGTTCAACCGTTACCTGGACTGGGTCGCGGCGAACAACCTGGACGTGACGCATGCGATCACCCCGAACATCGCAGCGACCTCCGCGCTGGAGCCGGCCGGCGATGGCAATATCTCCGCAAGCGGTCGGTTCCCGACGCAGGCGATGGAAGACCAGTACAACGCGTACGTGGCCTGGGTCCAGAACACGGGCCTGACCAAGACCGAGGCTTTCGACAGCCTCATCAACAACTGAGTGGAAGGGATCCGCTAAGTCGGCCCCAGGGCGCGCCACGCGAGAGGCCCGCCATGAGGTGTTTCAAGAGAAGCGCATATTGCCCCGGCTAACCCCGGGGCTTTTTTGGTTTCCTCAGGCGGAAACCCGGTTCAGCCTTGCCTGCGCAAACAAAAACGGGAACCCGGTTGCAACCGTAGGTTCCCGTTTTCATGGTCATTGCTGGTGGGCGGTACTGGGATCGAACCAGTGGCCCCTGCCGTGTGAAGGCAGTGCTCTACCGCTGAGCTAACCGCCCGAGTGGGGGCAAAGATTAAGCCGGGACGGGGTTACCGTCAAGCGGATTTCTTGCAGCGCATCCCTGGCGCATCCCAGGCCCATACCCGGCAATCCTGACTGGCATCCCCGGACCCAACGATGCTCAAATGGCGGGGAACCGTTTCGCCATCCGGTTTCTCCAACCAGCAACCAACAGATCCGGGTCCGTCGACCCAGGGAGTGAACATGAGCAACGCCGCCGCAGCCTCTGTCGGGCATCGTCCCCCACCGCGCTATGCCCTGGTTCAACGCCTGCTGCACTGGCTGATCGTCGCGCTCGTCGTCCTCGCCCTGGCTGCCGGCGGGACCATCGGGTACTTCGGCTTCGAGGGGTTGCGCGATCTCTTTGGGCCGGCTGGTACGGATTTCGTCTACACGACGCACAAGACGCTCGGGGTGCTGGTCCTGGGCTTCATGGTGTTGCGGATCTTGGCCCGTCTCGGCTTCGGCAAGCCCGGCTACGCTCAACCCCTGCCGGCACCACAGCGGATCGCCAGCCAGATCGTGCATGCGCTCTTCTACGTCCTGTTGCTGGCGATGCCCGTACTGGGCTGGCTGGCCACTGCATCCGGAGGTTTTCCGGTACACCTGTTCCACATCGAACTGCCCGGACTCATCGGCCGCAACGAGGAACTCTCCGAGTTGCTGTTCCTTTGGCACGGGTACGTAGCGTATGCGCTGATGGGGCTGATCGTGCTCCATATCGCCGGCGCCCTCTATCACTGGCGCGTGCGCCGTGACGAAGTCATGCAGCGCATGAGTCTCTTCCGCTGACCCGACGGGCTACCGAGTCGGGGCGTGGTTCGCGTCACGCCAAACACCGGTCGGGGTATACGCCCCGAAGGGCACTATGCCAGACTCGTTCATGCGGGTGAGAATCCGCCGAAAACGAAAAACAAAGAACCCAAAGGAGGATTTCGCCATGTGGAAAGGTCTATTGCCTCTTCTCGCAACACTCACACTCATCCCCGTCCTGGCGGTGGCCGCAGATCGGGTCGCACCCCCGGAGGATGCGCAGGTCTATTTCATCTCGCCAACTGACGGCGAAACCATTGAGGGTCCAGTGACCGTGCGCATGGGCCTGCGCGGCATGGGAGTGGCCCCAGCCGGCGTGGAAGTCGACAACACCGGGCACCACCACCTACTGGTCAACAAGACCGTGGACGACGTGGATCTGGACGCTTCGTTGCCGTTTTCGGATGCCACACGGCATTTCGGGGGCGGACAAACCGAGGCCAGCCTCGACCTGCCGGCCGGGACCCACACACTGCAACTCCTGTTCATGGATTACCGGCACATCAGCTTCGACCCACCGGTCACCTCCGACGTGATCACGATTACCGTGCAGTGAACTGCAACTCATAAAGCGATACGTCCGTCCTCGTCGGTGCCGTAGGACTCCTGGAGTCACTGCGGCACCGACCCGGACCATCGCATTCCGAGTCCCGGCCAACCCACACCGCCCTACCGGAGAGATGGCGCACGCAGCCACAGAGGTTCCTTGGTGAGACGCCTCGCGAAGCGAACCCCAGGGCTTGCGGCGATGACCTTGCTCGCGGCCGCCGTGGCCTGGGCCAGTCCGTCGATGGCGCATCATGCCGTCTCCCACGACATGCTCGTGATCCAGGCACCCTGGGTGCACGTCGATCCCCTGGCGCCGGACAGTGCCCAATCCTTCGTGTCGCTGCGCAACCGCTCGCGGCATGACCATGCGCTGATCGGTGCGGAGTCTCCGGCAGCTGCCAGCGTCGAACTGCATGTGATCCCGAACGCCGCACTCGATCCCGGCGACGACGGTCCCGTCATCCCGCTACCCGCCCGAGCCGCGATCCACCTCGGGCCGGACACTTCCCACATCCGGCTGCATGGCATCCAGAAAGAACTGGTGCCGGGTACTTCCATTCCCTTGATCCTGCGCTTTCAGGACGACAGCGTGCTACGGCTGCAGGCCGAGGTGCGCGCGGCCCGTTGACGTGAAAATCGTGGCCACGCCCGAACCGTGGGCCACGGCAATGACGGCCTGCGGCCTTGTCGGCCCGGAACACCTGCCTATGGAGCGCAGGGGCTTGCTCCCGCTAGTGGGCGTCGCCTATGGCTCCCCCCTGCCGGGCATCGCGCTTGAACTGTACGAGGGGGTCCGGCACCCTTGAGCCTCCCCGCAGCGGCACACGCCGCGGATTCCCGACCGAAATGGCTCTTCGTACGCCACCGGTCGATAAAAATGACGTGGCCCACAGGGCGCGCTGGAGGATGGTTTGATGGATATGGAACGTATGCTCGGCCTGGGTCCAGCCCCGGCCGACCCCGAGGCGGAGCGCCGGAAGCTCCAGCTTTACATCAATCTGAAGCTCGCATCGTCGGGACAGCCGACCTTGCTGACCGGTGACATGGCGGAGTTCCTGGGCACTGCACAGGACCTGCTGAAGTCCTACCGCGAGAAGAACCGGCTGCTTTCACACCACCACTGCCCGTCCGACCGGCGCATCCAGGACTTTCTCAGGCGCTACCTGCAGGGCCTCGACATGGGTCCCGTTCCCTCGCTCCCGACGCAGACGTTCATTCTCGACCGGCACGGGGTGGCGCGCGAGCTGTCGCTGCCCATCGACGGGGACGCATTTCACTCGGAGATCCTGTCCAGCTACCGGGTGCGCCAGGGCGTGCTGCACAATCCCGACAAGGACCGGCGCACCACCGAGGGCTCGTTCCACATTGCCGAGGGCGGGCTGCCCATTCCCGGCGACAAGAAGGCCGTTCCCCGCGAGACCTTCGCCCGCCTGCTGGCCCAGGCGCTGAATCCACCGCAGGATCTGCTGACGTTGCCGTTCACGGTCAACGCGACGCAGCCGGCGCGGATGTTCGTCTCCCTGCTCCTGCGCCCGACGGTCTGCCCCGAGATTCCGCACCGCGAGGCGGAGAAGACGATGGAGATCCGCTTCTTTGCGCCGGGCAACCTGGTCAGCAACCTGGACTTCGTCGAGAGCATCTTCGGCAACGGCGGCAACCCGAACCTCCCCGAGTTCGATGCCGCCCTGGACGTCGAACACTGGACCGGGCACACCGGCTGCGTGATCCTCGCCCCGCACCTGATCCGCTTCACCAAGCGCGAGCTGGGACTGCCCCGATGGGAGGAAGCCAGCGAGCGTCAGCGCCAGGAGGGGATGTGCTGGCGCGACGAGGCCGAGCTGTACAACGAGGGCCAGGCCTTCAAGATCACCGCACGCGACGAGTCCGGCGTCATCGTGACCCTGATCGCCGACAACTACTTCGGCTACTGCAAGAAGGAGGTGAAGACGCAGATCAGCTTCGCCGCCAACCTGTACGGCCTTGCCGAGGAAGAGCACGCAGGGGGCGCCCTCGCCTTCCGGCGCCGCAACCACGGCGAGGAGTACGGCGTGGACAGCCGCACCCGCGAGGCGGGCTACACCTTTGCCGAGATGGTCGAACGCTACGGGTCGATCATGGACGTGCGCCCGGAGGGCTACGCGGTGGACCGGCGCCATCCGGAGGTCATCTACGTCCCCCAGGATCTGCGCATGGCCCTGAACGCCCAGACCATCACCTGGGAGAAGGACGGCCGGACCCAGACCATCCGGCTGCAGCCCGGAAGGATCTACATGCAGCCCAACGGCTATCGGGTGGAGATGCTGAAACACCCCGGTGCGCCATCCTGGCGGCTGGTCGGCACCGACCCCGAGGGGACCTTCTGTCACAAGCCCTGCACCGTTTCCGGCGGCGGCAAGAGCGAGATCTCCAAATCCATCGAGGATGCCGTCATCTTCGGACCGTTGTTCGTCGACGACCTGCACAAGGACCTCGATCGCGTGCAGGAGATCTTCGACCGCGACTACAGCACCCGCTTCCGCCCGGGGCTGGAACAGGAGGACCGCGATCCCGCCCGCAAGCCGCTCAGCCCCGACCGGAGCCTGGGGTCGGTGATCAAGCTGCTGACGCCGTCAAAGAGCTACACGGCCGAATTCAACCGGTGGCTGGAATCCATCCCCCCGCGCATCCTGGCGCTGGTCTTCCTGATCAAGCGCTTCTACCGTCAGGAGTGGGGCAACGACTGGCGCCGGCATCTCTCGGTGGACGAGGTCGACGGTGCCCCCGGGCATGAGCTGAAGCTGCACGGCCGGCGCATCATCGCCACCTACCTGCGCCTCGGCTTCGATACCGAAGGCAAGTGGCGCACCTTCAAGGTACGCCAGGACTACATCCCGGCCGAGAAGGTGCAGATGGAGGACGACATCAGCGCCAGCGTGGTCGTCCCGGCGACCTGCCTGACCTCGGCCCCTCCGGGGGACGGCGCCCAGCGCAGCCACAAGCTGGTCAAGAACTGCGAGTACCGGCTGTTCCAGCGGCCGGATGAGGCGATCCATCCCGGGTTCGACCGGCAGACCGAATTCGACATCGCCCAGTTGGGCAGCTTCCTGGCCAATTACGAACCCCTCCAGGGCGAAAGCCTCGCTGCCGTCACCGAGGACGTGCTGACCCTGTGCAACTTCACCGACCCGATGCGTGAACTTCTGCTCGAGGCCGGTCGCTCCGAAGGCTACGTCGTCTCGTCGGCGCATCCGCGCCTGGTGGACGGCAAGCCCTCGAAGAATCCCCGCTACCTGCAGATCCGGCCGGACCTGGTCCGGCCGGAGCGGCGCTATGTCGCCGAGATGGGCGCGCGCTTCCACCGCAAGCTGCCGCTGGAGGAAACGCTGTGCCTGCCGGTGGACGCGGTGCTGACCGGACGGCGCAACAACCCGCCGGAGCCCGGTATCCGGCCGCTGGCGGTGTACAACCCCATCCACTACCAGGAACTGCCCGAGCTGTTCATGGACTTCGTCTGCTCCCTGACCGGCAAGTCCCCTTCGACCACGGGGGCGGGCAGCGAAGGGGCACTGACCAAGGGCCCGTTCAACGCCCTGCGGCCGACGGCCGACCTGAACAACGCGCTGGTCTCCTTCATCCTGACCGGGTACGCGGGCTTCTCCAGTTCCGCCGGCCACATCGGCGCACAGGTGCGCGTCGACCATGACGTCAGCCTGCTGATCCCGGAGATCTGGACCCGCCTGCACCGGCAGGAACGCGAGCCGGGCTTCCTGATCGAGAACGGCTACCTGGAGCCGCTGCACGACTTCGAGCACCAGGGGCGGAAGGTACTTGCCAGCCGGCTCGGCTACCGCATCACCGATCGCTTCGTCCACGACTTCATGGGCAAGATCTTCGACAATCCCAGCGCCGTCTTCACCGATACCATCCTGCGCCCGGAGACCCAGGATCTGGCCGTCTTCGCAGACGGCGTCGGCAACATCGTCGAGGCCCAGCAGCGGGTGGCGCAGCGTTACCTGGAGGACGGCTGCCTGGATGACGCCTGCCCGCCCCTGCAGGCCCTGCTGCACATCATGGCCGAAGGGCACTTCGAGGGCCGTGACGTGCATCACCCCGACATTCGTGCCATGTTCACCCGCGACTACCTGCTGGGTTCGGACTGGTACCGCGAACGCCTGGAGACCAAGCAACGGCGTGACACCGCACTGTGGGAGCGCCATGTGGAGAGTCTGCAGGCATTCCTGCACATGGAAAGCCACGCCGACGAGGCCGACCGTCTCGGTGTCACACGGCGCCTCGTTGCAGCACGCCGGAAACTTTCCGAAGTACGGGGCGAGAGCTACCTGAGGAGCCTGATCGGCACCATTGGCGCCGACCCGCTCCGACCCTCGCGCTGCCGCCTGGAGATGCCGGAGCCCCAACGCCGGGTGGCGTGAGCGCACCCCGGGGCCGGGATCGGCGCAAACAGTGCCGCCGGTCCGCAGGAAACGGGCCGGCGATGTGGATCAGGACACGCTGCCGAAGCTCTGGCTCGACGCCTCGGGGGGCGGCTCGAGACCGGCCAGACGGCAGCCCTGCGCGACCGGACCGCCCGGCATGAGCTCGTACAGGTACTTCCGCCCTCCGGCGGCATGGAAGTGTTCCTCCAGCGCATCGTGCAGTTCCCGAATGTTGATGCGCGGGGAGTCCTTGTGGCGATGGAAGAACTCCTGCAGGGCACGGATGAGTTCCCAGTGTTCCGAGGTCAGTTCGAGGCCCTCCCCGCTGGCGACGCGCTCCGCATCCTCGCGGCTCCAGTCGAACGGGGCATGGGGAAACTCGGGATCGCGCTTGATCGCCCCCGGATTGAGGACTTCTTGCATCAGATCTTCAGCCATTATCGGTGCCCTCCTTCAGGCAAGTCGTTTGCGTGGAGACTCTCCATTGAGTATAGACAGCCATCGATCAATGCCCGGATCCACACCGGCCGCGCTCCTTCATCGCGGCCGGCAGGGATACGTCAGTACAGGAAATCAGGGAGATAGGATCGGAGGCCCTCCGGGTCCTCGATCTTGACGACGTTCTTGGCCACCTCCGCACGCACGCTTTGGGCGACCTGCCGATCCATCACATCGCGCAGCGCACCAAGGAAGGACGGCGATGCGACGATCACCAGATGCTTGAACACGCCCTCGTGATGAGCGGATTTCAGCCGCTCGGCAACCATGCGTGCGAAACGATCGCGCTCGTGGTGAGCCGGATCGGTGGTTTCATCGAAGGCATGGCGGGCGTCACCCTGGGCACTGGCCCAGCCCCGCCCCGGCCGATCGGAAACCAGATCCTGATTCTGGGCACGGGATTCGCTGTGAGACAGCGCCTCCACATCCGCGATGCCATGGCAGGCGCGCCCTTCGCAACGCAGGATGCGCGCTCGGGCGGCGTCGGCAACCACAATCCAGACAGTGTCCATTCAAATCCTCCATGTCGAAAACAATGGATGCCCTTGCGGGCCTTGCAGGTCGGAACGAGGGTCACCGGCACGACGGACACCGGTCGCTCCTTCTCGTTTTCCCCTACCTAGAGTGTAGATGTTCGCGCGCGGACTCGAGCGATCGTCAGAGCAACCGGTTCGCGTCACCCGAGCCCGCATTCACCACCAGAAAACCCGCCGTCGCGGCCGGATCGGCAGCCGCCCGCGCCAATACTGGATCAGCAGCAGACCGAACAGCATGCCACCCAGGTGCGCGAAGTGCGCCACCCCGGCGATCGTGCCGGTGATCCCTGCGAACAGCTCGAAGGCGCCGTAGGCGATCACGAAGTATTTCGCCTTGATCGGAATGGGCAGGAGAATGAAGATCAGGCGCTGGTTCGGAAACATCATGCCGAAGGCAAGCAGGATGCCGAACACGCCACCGGAAGCGCCAATGGTCGGATAGATTTCGGCGTTCAACACGCCGTGCGAGGCTACCGCGAGCTGGATCAGGCCAGCGCCGACGACGCAGACGAAGAAATAGATCGCGAACAGGCGGGATCCCCAGGCGTTCTCCAATTGCACGCCCAGCATCCACATCGCGAACAGGTTCAGGAACAGGTGCAGCAGGCCGCCGTGCAGGAAGCCATAGCTGACCAGTTGCCAGATCTGGAACTGGGGCACCCAGACGGTCTCCCCGTTCTGCTCGATGACGTCGGGGGTACCGACCGGCCAAAGCGCGAAGTTCACCAGCAGCGGCTCGAAGGCAAAGAGTTGCAGGATGAACACGAGGGCGTTGGCGATCAGCAGAAAGCTGATCACCGGCGGAAACAGCACGGGACGCGGTTCGAGCGGTTCGTTCATCGACAAGGGCCCTCGGGAAGCGGTTGCGTAGGCGAACAGCACTGGCTGCGCCGCGCGAGTCTAGCGGCTTGACGACACTACCTGCCGACGGTGGAAGGCAAATGTCCCGCTAGTTCACTGGCAGACGGGTCCGCAGTTCATCCCGATCGAACCACCAGTGGTCGCCAACGATGGCATCGAGCATCTGGCCCAGACGCTTTAACAGCGTGTCGGTATTGTTGAGCTCGTACATCTCGATCCAGGTGTCCAGGGTTTCCTGATCCTCGATTCCGCGGTGCCGCCGCGCGACCCTGGCGATGATCTGCGTGGTCAGGAACATCAGGCTGTCGCGCTCCCTGCCCTCCGTGCGCAAACCGGCAATGTAATGCGCCATCATCGCGGCGACGGCGGCGCCGTCCGCCTGCTCCGGCGTCTCATCGACGATGTGACCCAGCATGGCCACCGTGGTCTGCGCCTTGACCGGGTAGGTCACACTCAGCCACACGCCCTGGCCCAGGGCAAGAATGGAACCCTCCTGCTCGGCCCGGTACAGCACGTCGCAGGTCTCGACGGCCTCCTGCCAGTCGCCCGCGGCAACCAGCGGCTCCACCAGTGGCCGCACCGTCTCCCAGGCCTCTTGCCCCCGCTCCAGGCCGATCAGGGCTTCGCCCATGTCCAGCAGCACATGGGCGCGATGCACCAGAGCGGCGCTTTCGGGCAGCGCTGCCAGATGGGCCTGGTGCTCTGCGAGCTGCTGTTCCAGCACCGCCCGGCTCTCGGGACCGATGCTGCCGGAGAGGAAACTCTCGGGACTGGATTGAGGAGTACGGTCTGCCATAGGAAGGATCTGCCTGATTCTGGAGCGAGCCTGCTTTGTACCGAAGCGGCCCGGCCTTGGCAACATTCAGCGGTTGCCGTGCCCGTCACCGCCGCCAATCAGGGGCACGAAGATCACGGACAGCGCCCTGCGCTTCTTCAGGCTGCCGTCTTCCTGCTTGACCGCGACGAACAGGTCCTGCCCTGTCCACTGCGCGTCCACCGGGATCACGAGCCGCCCCCCGGTCCGGAGCTGTTCCACCAGGGTCGGGGGGATCTCGTCGGCGCCCGCGGTCACGATGATGGCATCGAACGGCGCGGACTCGGGCCAGCCGTCACGGCCATTGCCCGCGCGCACGTGAACGTTGCGGTAACCCAGGCGCTCCAGGACGGCCGACGCGGTCTCGGCCAGTTCCGGGACCACTTCGATACTGAAGACCTCGCCCGCCAGCTCCGCCAGGATCGCAGCCTGGTAACCCGAACCGGTGCCGATCTCCAGGACCCGGCTCTCCGGCGTGAGCTCCAGCAACTGCGTCATCAGGGCGACGACGAAAGGCTGGGAGATCGTCTGACCGTGCCCGATCGGCAGGGCCCGGTTCTCCCAGGCGCTGCGGGCCGCCGCACCGGGAATGAATTCATTCCTGGGCACCCTGCGCAACGCCTCGACCAGGCTCGGATCGGGCACGCTGACCCCGGTCGCGTACGCCGTCTCGCGAAAATCCCTTGCCACGTCGTGGATCAGGGCCTCGATCCGGCGTTCATCCTCGTCGCTCATGCCTGCCATGTCCCCTGCTCCACCGCTTTCCGGCGCCGCTGCACGCAATAGGGTTCAAGCGTCGCTCAACTGGCGATGTAGAGTTCCAGTTGGGAAATGATGAATTGCTGTTCGTCGATGATGGATTTGACCAGGTCTCCAATCGACACCAGGCCGACCAGATGCCCGTCCTGCAGCACAGGCAGGTGGCGCACCCGCTTGTCCGTCATCAGGGCCATGCATTCCTCCACGGTGCGCGTGGGGCTCACGCAGGGCACCCGGGTCATCATGATGTCCCGCACCCGGGTGTCGCTCGAACTGCGCTCGAGCAGGATCACCTTGCGGGCATAGTCACGCTCGGAGATCAGACCGACCAGCCGCTCACCGTCCACTACCGGCAAGGCGCCGATCTCCTGCTCCGCCATCAGACGGAGGGCGTCCAATACGCTGTGATCCGGACCGATCCTGTAAAGATCATGTCCCTTGTCGTTCAGGATTTCCTGGACGGTGTTCATTGGCGGTCCTCCCGATTTCCTGTGCGTTACCCCTCAGTCTAGTCGGGATTCTCGCGAACGGGGCTTCGGGCACCCGGGCCATCCACGCCCTCAGCGCCCGTGGCCGTCCCAGTCGAAGCCCGAAAGCCGTGCTAGCTCGCGCGGCTGCAGGACCTCTTCGAAACGCCGCCCATGGATGATCCAGGTCGGGTAGGCGGCGATTCCGGCCGCCACGCACACCTGCGCCATCGGCGTTCCGCGCCCGCCAGGGCTGCATTCCACGTAGGGAAGGCGATCGCTCGCGGCTCCGAACAGCCGCGCCTGATCCCGGCAGCTCGGGCACCAGGACGCGCCGTAATACCGCACCCCGGACTCCTCCAGATGGGTCGCCAACGCTGCCAACCGGGGACTTTCGGGCCGCGAGAGGAGATCGCTGGAGTAGAGATGCAGGGCGACGACAACGACCAGACCGGCGCCGGCGCTGCGCAGCAGCCACGGACCCCAGGCCATCCCCGGGGCCGAGGCTGGACGCCGCAGGAAGACCACGAGCAATAGCGCGCTGATGGTGGCCAGGGAGAGAAGACACCAGGGGCAGAAGGCGTCCAGGACCAGCCAGCCGACGGCCGTCAGGTACAGGCTGATGGAGACCCCGACGAAGGCGAGAAACCAGAGGCGGCGCCAACGCTTCAGCCGGGACGGCATGCCGAATGCGAGCAAGCCCAGCAGCGCGTACAGCAGGAGCCCCCACAGCGAAATGGGCAGACCCAGCAGGGTGGACCACTCACTCTGCTGAATCAGGTCGCAGCCGGAGCCCTCCGCACAGAAGGCAGGCGCCGCACTCAGCCAGGCGCCCGCGGTCAGATACGCCGTGATCGCCACCCCGACCAGCGCCAGGCCAACGACCACCCAGTCGGGCTCCCTCCGCCCCGATGCCACTGTTGCCGCGCCCTTTGCCGCCTGCGGCGAACCCTTGGACTTGCGCCTTGCCTTTGCCATCGACTTCTTCCTCGCTCCAGAGCAGGCAGAGTAAACGATAAATCCCGGTTCGGGGGAAAGGGCCTCGGCGATGTCCACCAGGGCTGAACAAGCACCGTCTTGCGGCCGACTCGTTCAGCCCAAGGGCTCTCCCAACCTGCTGAGTTCATCCAGTTCCTGCCTCAGAGCGTGCGCAAGGCGTTCGAGTAGTCGGCCACGTGCGCCTGGCGGCCGCTCAAACGGTACACCAGCCAACTGAGTCAGACAGCGCTGACCCAATAGGCGTTGCCCGCACCGGGTGTGGTTGCGATGTTCCCTCAATCCTGCGCAGGCGCCAGGGCTTCATGGCCGGACGGAAAGGCGCCGGGGGGATCTCCTGCCAGCCAGTTCTCGATATGTGCCTGCAATGCCTCCGGCTGCTCGGCGTGAATCCAGTGCTCGGCCTCGAGCATGACGATGGCATGCTCGGGCAACTCGGCCAGGATCCGACGGAGGCGCCCCGGATCGCCGAAACGCCCGCCGGCGGCGAGCAGGACCAGGGTCGGGGCATCGATCTCGCGCCACGGCGGCATCGGCCGCAGCGTCTCGAGCAAGCCCTGCAGATAGCTCGACACCGGAACATAGCGCAGATCATGCAGCGGCGAACCGTAGCGGCGGGTCAGGGCCTTCATGCCTGCCCCATTCACCATCCTCCGTCGCGTTTCCCGGTCGAGTTCCTCCAGGTCCAGCACGGGCAGTCTATGTCGTGCCAGTCCGATGGCATTGGCCGCCAGCGTCAGGGCGAGCAGGGGCCACAGGAGACTGCGTAGCCGCGACAGCGGGCCGCGGGTACCGGTGAGTGCCTCGACCAGCATGGGCTCGACCAGGATCAGCCCCCGTACCCGCTGTGGCCAGCGTCTGGCGAAACGCGCCGCGACATTGGCGCCCAGGCAGTGCCCGCCGATCACGCAATCCTCGAAGCCCTCCTGATCGAGCATCGCGGCCAGATCCACCACCCAGTCCTCCGAGCGCATCCTGCCTCGGTACAGCGACAGGGCCTGTCCGCGAAGATCGGGAACCAGCACGGTCCAGCGCTCCCGGAGCTCGTCGCTGGTCCTGACCAGTTCGTTCCAGCGTGTGCCGTTGCTGGCCAGCCCGTGCAGCAATACCAGCGCAGGCCCTGACCCTCCCATGCGCCGGTAGCGCACGGGTCCTTCGCCCACCCGCCGGATCTCCTGTTCCATGGCTGCATCATACGACCGTCGTCTGGCGCCGTGCAGACCCTGTTGAACCATGCCGCGCACGATACCGGCGATGAGGCCGACGCCAGTGGTCCGGTGCGAACACCGACGCGGAACGCCCGGGGTGTCGGGCCTTCCGCGAATCCGGGACAATGGAAACATGTCCGGCGACGAGCTACAGCGTTATTACGACCGCAACACCGACCTGTTCCTGCGCATCGGCAGCAGCGGGTCCGGGCATGCCATCCATCGCGGCCTCTGGGGTCCCGGGGTGCGCACTCCCAGGGAGGCCGCAGGATACGTCAACGCCCTGATCGCGAAAGAGATCCGCAGCTTCCTGTCCAGAGAGCCCGGTGCGGTGCTGGACCTGGGCTGTGGTGTGGGCGGCACGCTGTTCAGCCTCGCACAGACCTTTCCCGACGCCCGCCTGCACGGCGTCACCATCAGTGCACGGCAGGTGTCGATCGCCCGCGAATTGGCCCAGCAGGAGGGACTGGGCGAACGCTGTGATTTCGTTCAGGGAGATTTCGAGGATCTGGCCCTGGATTTGCGGGCCGATGCCATCATCGCGGTCGAGTCCTTCATCCATTCCTCCAGACCGGACCGCCTTCTGACCCCCTGTCGCGAACACCTGGTCGACGATGGGGT
>PUOZ01000064.1 GCA_003553165.1 Thioalkalivibrio sp. | reverse complement strand
GGTCATTTTCCAGATCGACGAAGAGGGCGCTTTGACCTTCCTGAACCCCGCGTGGAGCCGCATATCCGGGATGGCCATCGAGCAGTGTCTAGGACTCCCGTTGACCGACTTCCTGGCTGCCGAGGACGAGACGGTGGTCCATGAGGCGTTACGTTCCGTTCTCGACACCGGCCAGCAGTCAAAGCAATTCGAGGCGAGTCTGCGCACGGTGGACAGCCTTCCCCGGTGGGTGGCGATACGGCTCTGGCCCAGTCATCCGGGTTCGGCCAGCGGCGGCTTGACGGGCACGATGAGCGACATCACCGAGATCAAGCAGGCCGAGCGCATGAAACGCGAGTTGACGGCCACCGTCAGCCATGAATTGCGCACCCCGCTGACCTCCATCGCCGGCGCCATCGGCCTGCTCAACGGCGGCGCCGCCGGCCCCCTGCCCGAGGCCGCCCGCAACCTGATCACCATCGCCGACAAGAACGCCCAGCGCCTGCGGGTGCTGATCGACGACCTGCTCGACATGGAAAAACTGCTCGCCGGAAAATTGCCCTTCGACTTCCAGAACCTCGAACTCAGGCCTCTGCTGAAACAGGCACTGAGCGAGCACCAGCCCTTCGCCGACACCCGTGGCGTCCACCTGACGCTGGCCGACCACGCTGATCAGGCCCGGGTACGCACCGACCCCGGTCGCTTCCAGCAGGTGCTCAGCAACCTGCTTTCCAACGCGGTCAAGTTCTCGCCCGAGGGCGGCGAGGTGGTGGTGACCGCCCGGAATCTCGCCCATGCGGTCCGCGTCGAGGTCCGCGACCAGGGACCGGGCATCGACCCCGAGTTCCACCCCCAGGTGTTCCAGAAATTCGCTCAGGCCGACGCCTCCGACGCCCGCCGGCGCGGCGGTACCGGCCTCGGCCTCGCCATCACCCGCGAGCTAGTGGAACAGATGCACGGGCATATCGGCTTCGAGTCCACCCCCGGCGACGGCGCCAACTTCTGGTTCGAACTGCCGGCGTCGGGTTCAACCAACGAATCCGATGCACCCCGGGTCGCCGCGGACGGGAAGCATCCACGTTCTCAACCTGATGACGCGCATCGAGCACAGGAGAAACTCTAGTGGACATGGCCCGTTTTTCCCTTGCCTTCACCCCCGACCCGTCACCCGCGGCGGCGATCGCACTCGCCGAGGCCGCGCTCGCGAACGGCGCCGAGTCCTTGATCCTGCTCGCCTGTGATGCGAATGATTGCCGTCCGGAGCAATTCGACGGCTGGCTGCGCGAGCTTACGGCTCCCATCTGCGGCGGGGTGTTCCCGCAACTGATCCACGACTGGAAGAACCACGAACGGGGATACATCGTTGTCGGCCTGCCCGACACGGTGACCGTTTACGACATCCCGGGGCTGTCCGATCCCGGCGCCGACTTTACCGGCATGGTGGAAGATGCCCTGGGAGACGGGGATCCACCCCAAAGCCTGCTAGTGCTGGTCGACGGTCTATCGAGTCGGATCGGGGCACTGCTCGACGCGGTGTACGACAACCTTGGAAGCGACCCAGTCTATTTCGGTGGCGGTGCCGGCAGCCTGAGTTTTCAGTCCAAGCCCTGCCTGTTCTCGAATCAGGGGATGCTGGCGGATCACGCCCAGCTGACAGTGCTGCCCTGGCCGTTCGGTCTCGGTGTGGAGCACGGCTGGGAGAAGTTCGCGGGTCCTTTCGTCGTCACGAATTCCACGCGCAACGTGATCCACTCCCTGGATTTCCGGCCCGCCTTCGAGGTCTACCGAGAATACGTGGAGGCGGACAGCGGACGCAGGTTCGCCGACGACAACTTCTTCGATATCGCCAAGGGCTACCCGTTCGGCCTGGAGAAGCCCGATGGCAGCATCCTCGTGCGCGACCCGATCAGCCGGACCGAAAACGACCTGAACTGTGTCGGCGAGGTCCCGGCAAACAGCGTCGTTCACCTGCTGAAGGGCCAGGCCGCCAACCTGATCCGGGCGGCCGCGGTCGGTGCCGCCGCGGTTCCGCACGGCGCGGGTCCGGCAATCCTCGCGGATTGCATCAGCCGCGTACTGTTTTTGGAGAACGATTTCCTCCAGGAACTGGATGCCGTGAGGCAATCGATGGGTGACCGCCCTCTGTTCGGCATGCTCACGCTGGGGGAGATCGCGAACGGTGGCGACTACTGCCTGGAGTTCTACAACAAGACGTTCGTCCTCGCCGCCACCCTTGACTGAGCGCACATGGAACCGACCCAAGCGCACGCGTCACGCCTGGTAAACCTCCAGTACGAACTCGCGCTGCTCGTCGGTCAGGAGCTGCGGCTGATCCCGATGCTGCGCCGCTTCTTCCCGCCGGCACTGAAGGCGCTGGGTTGCCGGGCGGCACACGTGTGGCTCTGCAACGACACGGCATCGCTGCCGGAACTGCGCTACACCTATCCAGCTCGGGACAGGTCGGTCTGGCGCGATGACCCCCGGTTCGCCGAGCTTGCGTCCGGGTCACGGGAAATCCCCCACCGACCCCGGATTGTGCAGATCGGTGACAGCACGCAGCTGCACCTGATGCCGCTGGGGAACATCGGGTATTGTGCGCTGGTACGCGAGAAACAGCCGCTTGAGCCCATGCTGATCGAGGCGATCCGGCCGATCTTCGACCGCCTTGCCACGGCCTGCCGAGCGTCGTTGGATCACGAGCAGGTCGAACACCTGCGGGCGGTCGCAGCCGAAGGCGAGCAGCGGTTGCGTACCGTGCTCGAGACGGTAGGCGAGGTGATCTTCCAGACGGACGACGAAGGAATCCTGACCTTCCTGAACCCCGCGTGGAGCCGAGTATCCGGGATAGCCATCGAGCAGTGCCTCGGGCGCCCGTTGACCGAGTTCCTGTCTCCGGAGGGCGAGACCCAATTTCTGGAGGCATTCCGTTCCGCGCTCGATACCGGTCGGGGGGCGTTGCGCCTGGAGGCCAGGCTGCGCACGGTGAACAGTGCTCCCCGATGGGTGACGATACGAGTCAGGCGCAGTCATCCGGGTTCGAGCAATGGCGGCGTGACGGGCACGATCATTGACGTTACCGACCTCAGGCAGGCGGAGCGGATGAAGCGCGAGTTCACGGCCACTGTCAGCCACGAGCTGCGCACGCCGCTGACGTCCATCGCCGGTGCCATCGGCCTGCTCAACGGCGGCGCCGCCGGCCCCCTGCCCGAGGCCGCCCGCAACCTGGTCGCCATCGCCGACAAGAACACCCAACGCCTGCGGGTGCTGATCGACGACCTGCTCGACATGGAAAAACTGATCGCCGGCAAGCTACCCTTCGCCTTCCAGAACCTCGAACTCCGGCCCTTGCTGGCGCAGGCACTGGACGTGCACCAGCCTTTCGCCGACTCCCACGGCGTCCACCTGACGCTGGCCGACTGCGCCGACCAGGCCCGGGTACGTACCGACCCCGACCGCTTTCAGCAGGTGCTGAGCAACCTGCTCTCCAACGCGGTCAAGTTCTCGCCCGAGGGCGGCGAGGTGCTGGTGACCGCCCACCCGGTCGATCAAGCTATCCGCGTTCAAGTGCGCGACCAGGGACCCGGAATCGACCCCGAGTTCCACCCGCAGGTGTTCCAGAAATTCGCCCAGGCAGACGCTTCCGACACCCGCCGGCGGGGCGGCACCGGCCTCGGCCTGGCCATTACCCGCGAACTGGTCGAACAGATGCAAGGGTGTATCGGCTTCGATTCCATCCCCGGCGACGGCGCCACGTTCTGGTTCGAACTGCCGAAGCCATCATCCAGTTAACGTGAAAGTCGCAGCCACGCCCGCCCCTACGCGCCCGCTTATGGAGTGCGAGAGCTTGCGCCCGCTATTCGGCGCCGGGGAACAACTCAGCTTCCGACAGCGGCGGCAAGCCGCCGCACTCCACAGGCGCTTCTGCTTTCATCCTTCGGGGTGGCGCGCTCCGGGTCACCTCTCCCACTCGGGAGGTATACGGAGAGGGATTTTGCAATCCGATCACAGTCCGGTGGGGGCCGAATGATTCAATGGTGGCACCTACCGAAACGGCCACGACATGACACCGATTCTCTACATCCTGCACAGCGGCAACCTCTACGGCACCGAGCGCATGGCACTGGCGACGATGACCGGGCTCAGACAACAGGGCCACGGGCTGCTGCTGGCGCCCCCGGGGCCCGTCCACGCCGAAGCACTGGCCCTGGGTATTGCGAGCCAGGTCTTCCGGTCTTCCGGTGAGCTCCTGCGGCGCCTGGCACCCGAATTCCGGAAGCATCGAGAACTTAACCTGATCGCCACCGGCGTAAGCCATTCCCTGGTTGCACATGCCCTCTCCAGGGTGTTCGCCT
>PUOZ01000293.1 GCA_003553165.1 Thioalkalivibrio sp. | reverse complement strand
GCACCTCAACGAACCGGGCCTCGTCGGACGCGACCAGACTCAGGCTTGCGCGGGATACCAGCGAATCCTCGGCAGGCAGCACCGACGCGTCAATCCTCTGCCCCAGCTCATCGAGCAGAAAGAGCTGGAGAGCCACGCCGTCGGAATCCGGATATTCGAGCACAATCTGCTGGCCAGCCTGCAGTTGAATCTTATACACATCGGATTCGTCTCCGACCGCACCAAAGCGGCTCTCGGTCCCCGCCGCGGCCACAAACCCGCCGATGATTGCCGGTGCGACAACCACTTGGGCCTCGTCGGGATCATTGTTCCGGACCGCGGTTGTTTCCGGGTCGTTCGTGTCGGAATCGACGCGATTCAGGGCCTCCGGGGTGATCACGCCCGTCACAATGAAGGTCTGGGGAGCATCGCCCCCACCGCCACACGCTGTGAGCAGGAGGGTCAGCAACGCCGCCATGACGGCAACCCTCATCACCTTGCTAAAACCCATCTCGATGATCACTGAAGCTCCGCGCAGAATCCGCTCCGGCGCAACCCCCTCCCCCGGCGTACCCGTACCCTGTGGGAGGCGAACCCTCTCGGCGATCGAACGGCGGAAAACCTTCGCCCAGAGGCTGGTCTCCCACAGAACACCTCTTGAAACAGCGGCAATTCGATCAGCTGCGGAGCTTTGGTGCTAATCACGGAACCCATTGAGCAGCCCTTCATGCAGAAATGGACGGGCCGTCGTGCAGCGACGACCCGTGCGGGAAGACCAGACGATCATGCACTCTTGGAGGCGTTCGCTTGCCCACGGTTCCGCACAGGCCGTATGTTGGCGCTGATGAGTGATCCATCGCCCCCGTCGTCGGCCCGCGATCGGCACCACCTCCTCGACCGGCTGTTGCCCGCGCTCGTCTGGCCACTGCTAGGCGTATCCGCGCTTTGGCTGGTCGCCGCGGTGCAGTGGCTGACCGGGATCAGCTATGTCTGGCTGGGGGTCTTCCCACGCACGCTCACGGGCCTGCCCGGCGTGCTGACGGCGCCCTTGATCCACGAATCCTGGAGCCACCTGGCGGCGAATACCGCGCCGCTGCTGGGGCTCGGCGTCATCGCGATGTACGGTTACCCGCGAGCCACCCGTCAAGCGGTGCCACTGATCTGGATCCTCAGCGGGCTGGGCGTCTGGCTGCTGGGGCGCGCGAGTTTCCACATCGGCATCAGCGGCCTGACTCATGGCCTGATGTTCTTCGTCGTCATGATCGGTCTCCTCCGCCGCGATGCCGTGTCCATCGCCCTCGCGCTGGTCGTCGCCCTGCTCTTTGGCGGCATGGCATCCGGCATCGTTCCGCGTGAGCCGGCGGTCTCCTTCGAGTACCACCTCTTCGGTGCGATCGCCGGGGTCCTGTCCGCGGTCGCGCTGCACAGACTGGACCCGAGGTTGCCCGAAAGGGAACCCGAGCGCACGCCAACGGACAACGCTGGGCCGCCCGACGGCGGGACTGCGGACACCAATCCCTGGACCGGTGCGCCGGACACCGACGAGGATCGCAAAAGGCATGACTGAAGCACCGTCGCTGCGCTGTTCAGTCGGCCGGGGGCACCCGGTTCGCAATCGGATCCAGTGCGCGAAGATAGACCACCAGCGCGCGCCGGTCTTCGTCGGTCAGGTGGCTCGTGCCTTCGCCGATCACATCGCCCATCGCGCCGCCGGCGAAATCCCCGTCCGGATCCATCCCCATATCGAGGTAACGCAGCAGGTGCCCCGCACGCCAGCGCCCGATACCGGTCTCGCGATCCGGGGTGATGTTGGGAGCGGCGTCACCGCCACCCATCCGGGCGCCGGAGTAGAGCCGCTGCGGATCCAGGCCGCCGGTCAGTGTGCGCGGCGAGTGGCATTCCGCGCAGTGGGCCAGGGCTTGGGACAGGTAGGCGCCGCGGTTCCACTCCTCGGTCGCTTCGGGACGCGACTCGAACTCGGCGGGGCGGAAATGCAGGAATTTCCAGACGCCCAGCCCCGGGCGGAAGCGCGCGTACCAGACCAGTTCGTGCGCGCGGTTTTCCCGCCGGACCGGCTCGACCGTCTGCAGGTACGCCCACAGGGCGGCAATGTCCTCGGAACGCATCCGCGTGTAGGACGTATAGGGAAAGGCCGGATAGTAGTGACGGCCACGGGGACTGATGCCATGCCGGAGCGCGCGCGCGAAGTCCTCCTCGCTCCAGCCGCCAATACCGGTCTCGTGGTCGGGCGTGATGTTGGGCCCGTAGAAGGTCCCGAACGGGCTCTCGATGGCGCGCCCCCCGGCCAGGAAGGGGGCGCCATCGGTCTTTTCCGTGTGGCAGGAGACGCAGCCGCCGGCGCGCAGCAGGTACTCCCCCTGCAGTACCTGTTCCGAGACGCCGGCATCGTCCGAGGACTGCGCGGCGCCAGGCCCGGCAACGAGAAGGAACGGGAACAGGAGCGCGGCCACCATCAGCCAGCGCCCCCGACCCGCTGATAGAACGCGGGGTACCACTCGCCCGATCAGTCGCGGCGACGGAAGTCTTCGTGACAGGACCGGCAGGACTGGCCGAGCGTGCGGAATCCGGCCATGATCGCCGCATCGTCGCCCTGCTCGACGGCCTCGTGCAGGGCGACCGCCGCCTCATGGCTCTCCCGTGACAGCTCGGCATACTTCTCGACATCCTCCCAGACCGACGGCAGCGCATCGGTTTCGCCGAAGTCCGAGCCCTCCGGGAACAGCGCCGGAATGTCGGCCGTGGCATCGGCGATATAGCGCGTGTGCGTACTCAGGTTGTCGCGGAAGGGGGCGCCATCGACGACGATGGCCGCGGTCGCCGCCATGTTGCCGCCCAGCGCCCGCATCAGGCCCTGCCGGTAGTCGATGGTGACCTCGGCGCCCTCATCAAAAGAGTGCACAGACCCCGAGGCCGCCATCCCAAGGACGATGGCGGTGGTGACAAGCAGGTTTCTGGCGTTCATGAAAAATCGGTACATGGATTGCATCCTCCAAAATGGTGACGTGGCTCCGCTGGGGCCGGCAAGGTCGCCGGGCAAAGCGGCGTCGATGAACGTGCAGCAGATCCCGATCCTGGGCACTCCCAGACCCGCAGGGTAACGGACCAATGGGCCGGGGGCCACGGACAAACCCGCATGACAACGTGAATGGATCGCGGCGCCCCAGCCGGGACACGTTATCCACGGTCATGGATTCCGTCAACCTGAGACCTGATTATCACGCAAGCTCCGCGGGGAATCCGCTCCTGCGCAACGCCCCCTATGCCATCCCTTGTGGGAGGCGAGCCCTCTCGGCGACCCGGCCCCAGGCAAAACCTTCGCCCAGAGGGCTGGCCTCCCACAGGACCATGCCCAGGCTCCTAATCCGCTCGCCCGCCACGCCCCCTGCATGGCCGTCCCTTGTGGGAGGCGAGCCCTCTCGGCGACCGAACGGCGGAAGACCTTCACCCAGAGACTGGCTTCCCACAGGGGCGTCCCCTGAATGCGCCAGCTGACCACCTGCAGAGGTTACATGACAATCAGGAGCCGACATGACGAAAACCCCGAATGACAGGGTATCGGCCCCACGACATACCCCACCAGGACAGCGCTGCCAGATCGGCTCAACCGTCCCGCTTGCGAAGGTCGGTGCTGACCTCCACACGTCGGTTCCGCTCGCGCCCCTCCCGGGTCGCGTTGTCCGCGATGGGGCGCTCCTCCCCATGGCCGACAAACTGAATCACCTCGGGACGGACTCCCAGGCTGACCAGATGGTCCGCCACGCTCCGGGCGCGACGCTCGGAAAGATCCAGGTTGTACTCCGCCGGACCGACGGAACAGGTGTGCCCCTCCACCAGGACGGCGCTGTAGGTCGAATCCGCGGCGATCAGCCTGGCGGCCAGCACGCGCAGCGTCTCACGGCCTTCCGGGGTCAGCGTGGCACTGTCGAATCCGAAGGAGGTCCCCGCGCTCAACGTGTCATTGGTCGTGAATTCAGTTACAGGCTCGGGCGCAGGCTGCACACGTTCCCTCTGCAAGACCGGGAGCGCAACCGGCGGACAGATCTGCTCGGGATCGAGGGTGGTCACCTCACTGATCTCGGGCATGGTATCGCGCACGATCTCCAGTACCGGCAGCAGGCGACCCAGCCCCGCGTAGGTCCGCGCCAACGCAATCTCCCGATCGAACTGCCCATCGACAAACTCACGCCGCGCCACGAAAAACTCGTTCTCGGCGTCCAGCAGATCCAGCAGACTGCGCTGCCCAATGCCGAACTGCTGCCGATAGGCCGTGCGCACCCGGTCGCTCGACAGCTGGTGCTGATCAAGATACCGCAGGCGTTCGTCCAGCACCTGGAT
>PUOZ01000009.1 GCA_003553165.1 Thioalkalivibrio sp. | reverse complement strand
TTCCTACGGTGCTGGGTTGATCGTCACGGCCATGTCGATGCAGCAGGCGCAGCCGCCCGAGCCGGTGCAGGAATCCTTCGCCGACGCGATCCGTGCCCGCGAGGACGAGGCCCGCTTCCGGAACGAGGCCGAGGCGTATGCCAATGGCCTGATCCCGCGTGCGCGCGGTCAGGCGGCCCGAATCCTGGAAGAGGCCGAAGGCTACCGGGACCAGACGATCGCCAGAGCCGAGGGTGACGCTTCCCGCTTCTCGCAACTGCTCGCGGAATACCAGGTCGCACCTAGCGTGACCCGCCAGCGTCTCTACATCGAGGCGGTGGAGGCGATCTTCCAGGACTCGAACAAGGTGATGCTGGACGTCGCGCAGACCAACAACCTGATGATGCTGCCGCTTGACCAGCTGCTGCGCGGCACCGGTGCGGGCGCGCTCCCGGGTCCGACCCCGGAACCGCTGGACACCACGCGCGGTACCTTTGGCATCAGCACGCCCAGCGCGGGCATGAACCGACCGGCGGCCCCACGGCCTGATCCGCGTGCGCGGGAGGTGCGCTAATGTTTCGCATAGCAGGTATCGCCGCGATCGTAGCGGTCATCTTGATCGCCCTGTCCACCTACACGGTGGACGAGCGCGAACGCGTCATCCTCTTCTCGCTGGGGGAGGTGCGCAAGGTGGACCTCGAGCCGGGTCTGCACCTGAAGTTCCCGTTGATCAACAACGTGCGCTTCTTCGAAGCCCGGATCATGACGCTCAACATCCCGCCGGACCGCTTCCTGACCAGCGAGGCCAAGAACGTCATCGTGGACTTCTACGCCAAGTGGCGGATTGATGATGTCGGGCAGTTCTTCCGCGCCACTCGCGGCGACGAGCGCAACGCCGAGGAACGGCTAGCGCAGATCCTTCGTGACGGCATGCGGAACGAGTTCGCCCGGTACGAACTGGCCGAGGTCGTCGCCGGCGAGCGCCTGACCATCATGGGTGCCGTGCGCCAGGAGGCCCTGGAAACCGCGCGCGAGCTGGGTGTGACCCTGGTCGACGTGCGCATCCGCCGCATCGACCTGCCGGACGAAGTGTCGGAATCGGTGTATGATCGCATGCGCGCCGAACGTCAGCGGGTTGCTCAGGATTTCCGGGCCCGCGGTCAGGAGGAGGGAGAGCGCATCCGCTCGCGTGCCGATCGTGATCGTACCGTCATCCTGGCGGACGCCTACCGGGAGTCCGAGGAGATCCGCGGTGTCGGCGACGCGCGGGCCACCGAGATTCTGGGCCAGGCCTTCGGGGCGGATGAGGACTTCTTCAGGTTCTACCGCAGCCTGATTGCCTACCGGAATTCGCTCTCTGGCGATCGCAGCACTTACGTGATGGATCCGTCGTCGGACTTCTTCCGGTACTTCAAGGACCCGTCCGGGATGACCGATCCGCAGAGTCCATGACGGCTTTTTGAGTGGCATGGTCGGATTTGGCAGCAGCGTTCGCGCTGCTGCTTGTTTTTGAGGGGCTGCTGCCGTTTCTGGTGCCGCGCCGCTACCGGGAGTACCTCCTGGAGGTCGCCCGGCTGCCGGAAGGGACGTTGCGGCTGTTCGGGCTCATCGCGATGCTGCTCGGCCTCGCCCTGCTGGCTTGGGTGCGTGCCTGAACGAAGCACTGTTGATACAGGGAAAAAGATGACCGACGTGAACCGGTGGCTGCTTCCGGATGGACTCGAGGAGGCCCTGCCTGTCGCCGCACGGCGCCTGGAGGCCTTGCGCCGCGCGATCCTGGATCAGTTCGATGTCTGGGGCTACGACCTGGTGATCCCGCCGATGGCGGAATACCTCGACTCCCTGCTCACCGGCGCCGGGCGCGAGCTGGACCTGCAGACGTTCAAGCTCACCGACCAACTCACCGGCAAGCTGATGGGGCTGCGGGCGGACCTCACGCCGCAGGTGGCGCGGATCGATGCCCATCGCCTGCGCGAGGAGGGCACGTCACGGCTTTGCTACGTCGGAAGCGTGCTGCGCACCCGCGCGGACGAGTGGTCCGGCTCGCGCAGCCCCTTGCAGGCCGGCGCCGAACTGTTCGGGCACGATGGTCTCGACAGCGACGTCGAGATCATCCGGCTGATGCTGGCGACCCTGGATCGTTGTGGCGTGCGCGGTGCCAGTATCGATCTGGGTCACGTGGACATCTACCGTTCGCTGGCGCGGACGGCGGGTTTCGACGCGGGCCGGGAACAGGTCTTCTTCGATCTCCTGCAGCGCAAGGCCATCCCGGAGATCGACGAGACACTCGCCGCGTGGCAGCTGGATGCGGAAATGGCGCAGCTGCTCCGCGCGCTGGTGGACCTCAACGGTGGACCCGAGGTTCTGGTCGAGGCCCGCGGCAGGCTGGCCGCGGCGCCCGTCCAGGTGACGTCCGCGCTGAATCACCTCTCAGCCGTGATCGAACGCCTCCAGGCCGCGCATCCCGACCTCGATATCCATGTGGACCTCGGCGAGCTGCGCGGGTACTCGTATCACACGGGACTGGTCTTCGCGGCGTTCGTGCCGGGCTCCGGCCAGGAAATCGCGCGCGGCGGCCGCTACAATGAGATTGGTCGTGTGTTCGGCCGCGCGCGGGCCGCGACCGGCTTCAGTACCGACCTGAGGCTGTTGCTGCGCCTGGTTCCGGCATGGACGGAGCCGAGGCGTGACTGTGTGCTGGCACCGGCGGAGGGGGATGCCGGGCTGGAATCCGCGATCGCGGACCTGCGTGCCCGAGGGGTTCGGGTGCGCCGCCTGCTTGCGGGCGAATCTGGAGAAGCGTTGACGCAGGGCCCGCGCTTGCAGAAGCGTGGTCATGAATGGAATGTCGAGGAGCCGTAGGCCAATGGGACGATTCGTAGTGATTCTGGGGAGTCAGTGGGGCGACGAGGGCAAGGGGAAGGTCGTCGATCTGCTGACCGAAAACGCCGCTGCGGTGGTGCGCTTTCAAGGTGGGCACAACGCCGGCCACACGCTTGTGATCGGTGGCCAGAAAACGGTGCTGCACCTGATTCCCTCCGGAATCCTGAGGACCGGCGTCGAGTGCCTGGTCGGTAACGGCGTGGTGCTGTCACCCGCTGCGCTGCTGGAAGAGATGGACATGCTCGAGGCGCGCGGGGTACCCGTGTCCGAGCGCCTGCGCCTGTCCGAGTCCTGCCAGTTGATCCTGCCCCACCACGTGGCGCTGGACCACGCCCGCGAACGCGCCCGCGGTGCAGCTGCGATCGGCACCACCGGGCGGGGCATCGGCCCCGCCTACGAAGACAAGGTCGCCCGCCGCGGCCTGCGCCTCAGCGATCTGTTCCACCGGGAACGTTTTGCCGCCAAGCTCGGCGAAGTTCTGGATTACCACAACTACGTGCTGAAGAATTACTTTCAGGCCGATGTCATCGACTTCCAGGCGGTGCTCGACGAGAGCCTTGCCCAGGCTGAACGCCTGCGACCGTTGGTCACGGACGTCAGCGGCCGCCTGCACGTGCTGCGCGCACAGGGTGCCGACGTGATGTTCGAGGGTGCCCAGGGAACCCTGCTCGACATCGACCACGGCACCTACCCCTTCGTTACCTCCTCGAACACGACGGCAGGCGGAGCCGCCACCGGTTCCGGTGTCGGCCCACGCGATCTCGACTACATCCTGGGCATCACCAAGGCCTATACCACCCGCGTCGGGGCCGGGCCATTTCCGACCGAACTCTTCGATAGCATGGGTGAGCATCTGGCGCGCCGCGGCAACGAATTCGGATCCACCACAGGGCGGCCGCGACGTTGCGGCTGGTTCGACGCGGTGGCGTTGCGTCGTGCCGGCGCGATCAACAGCATCAGCGGCCTCTGCATCACCAAGCTCGACGTGCTGGACGGTCTGGAAAACCTGCAGATCTGTGTCGGCTATCGCTGCGACGGTGAAGTGATGGATATCCCGCCGGCGGGGGCCGAGGCCTATTCGGGCTGCGAGCCGATCTACGAAGAGATGCCGGGTTGGCAGGAATCCACCCTGGGAATCCGTCACTACGACAAGCTGCCTGCCAACGCCCAGCGCTATCTGGAGCGGTTGAGCAGCGTGGTGGGCCTGCCCATCGACATGATTTCCACGGGACCGGACCGGGACGAGACCATCGTGCTGCGAGACCCGTTTGCGGGTTGATCGAAGCCGGGCGAGCGGGGCTTTCCGGCCCCGGCGCCTGTGCGCCCGCGGCGGCGCTGCACGGGAAACGCGCCCGAACGACCGCATACTCGCGGCAGTGCCGGAGAACGGAAAAAGGGATGAGGGAAGAAATGGTGCCGAGGAGAGGACTTGAACCTCCACGAGCTTACGCCCACTAGCACCTGAAGCTAGCGCGTCTACCAATTCCGCCACCTCGGCA
>PUOZ01000015.1 GCA_003553165.1 Thioalkalivibrio sp. | reverse complement strand
CGTTGTTCGGGTTTGCAGCCATCGTCGCTGATCTCCGGCATGAAATGGGCGCCTTTAGTATCAGAGTCGGCCCCTCACGGCAAGCCCCAGGGGCGCTACGGGTTCGCGAGACGCTCGCAGTGTTGCCGTTGGCGGGGTCATGAAACGCTTCTCCGGGCGCACTGCTCGGGCCGATTCCGGGAGGATGGCATGGACAGACTCGCTGCGTTGATCTTCGATGTCGATGGCACGCTCGCCGATACCGAGCGGGATGGCCACCGGGTGGCCTTCAACCAGGCCTTCGCCGAGGCCGGCCTCGACTGGCACTGGGACGTCGCGCGGTACGGGGCGCTGTTGTCGGTGACCGGTGGCAAGGAGCGCATCAGGAAATTCATCTCCGAGGACTGGCCGGCGATGCTGCAGGAACCGGATATCGACGCGCGTATCAGGGCCCTGCATGCCGCCAAGACCCGCCACTATGTCGCGCTGCTGGAGACGGGCGCGATCCCGCTGCGGCCGGGTGTGCGGCGATTGCTGCAGGAGGCGCGGACTGCGGGATTGCGGCTGGCCATAGCGACCACCACGACCCCGGAAAACGTGACCACCCTGCTGCAGGCCACGTTGGGCGAGGAGGGGGTCGGCTGGTTCGAGGTGATCGGGGCTGGCGACATTGTGCCGGCCAAGAAGCCGGCACCCGATATTTTTCATCGCGTGCTCGCGGAACTGGGCCTGCCGGCCCAGGCCTGCCTGGCACTGGAGGACTCGGAAAATGGCGTGCGTGCGGCCACCGGCGCCGGGTTGGCGGTCGTGGTGACTACCAACGACTATACCGAGGGGCAGGACTTCTCCGGTGCCGTGGCGGTGCTCGACGGGTTCGGCGAACCCGGCGTCCCGGCAACGGTGCAGACCGGAGAGCCGCCCGTGGCCGGTCACGTCGACCTGGACAGTCTGGAGCGCTGGCACCGGTTGGCATGGAAGACCGGCCTGTAGGAGCGACCTCTGGTCGCGATGCAGTAGGAGCGACCTCTGGTCGCGATGTAGTAGGAGCGACCTCTGGTCGCGATCGGGGTTGGGCTGTCGGCAGGGCCCGGTCGGCCAGGAGGCTGTCCTCCAGTGTTTCCGAGGCAGCCCAACAGCCCAACCCCTGTGGGAGGCGAGCCCTCTCGGCGACAGCCCCGCCGGCCAAGCCCGTTCGGCCAGGAGGCTGGTCCCCTACAGGGGCTTCTTTCGGATCCCGGATTGGGTGCGGACTTCGAGAACCTGCAGGTCCAGCTCGCCCCGGGCCAGTCGAGCCCGCAGGCGGGTGTTGGCGAGTTCCGGTTCGGCACTGCGTATCACCCGCTGATCGGCGGTCAACAGGATGCTGTAGCCGCGCTGCAGGACGGCATCGGGGTCCAGGGCCCGCAGTCTTCCGGCGACGCCGTCCAGCCGTGACCGGTCCCGGCCCAACCGATTGCGCACTTCGCGCCGGAGGCGTTCTTGCAGGCCTTCCAGCCGTCCCCGCTGCAGCTGCAGTTGCCGGGACGGACGCGCCTGCAGGAGGCGATGCCGCAACTGCTGCAGGCGCGCCTGTGACGCCCCGACACGGAGCGCCGGACTGTGCAGCCGCAGTTCCAGCGCAAGATGCCGCAGCCGGGACCGCTCGCGTTCCCCCTGCCGGCGAACCCCCCGGTCCAGCCGACCGCGCAGCTCGTCCAGGCGCAGCAGGTGCTGTTCCAGCCGTCGACCCGGATGCATGCGGCGCAGCCGCGCCAGCACCTGCGCCAAAGACTGTCGGCGTTCCCGCAACTGGTTGGCGAGCGCCTGACGCATGCGCGTCCGGGACTCCGTCAGCCGGCGCCTGAGCATCGCGCCATCCGGGCTCACGGCCTCTGCAGCGGCGGTGGGCGTCGAGGCGCGCAGGTCGGCGACGTAATCGGCGATGGTGGTGTCGGTCTCATGACCGATCCCCGTGACCACCGGGATAGGACAGGCGGCGATTGCGCGGGCGACCGCCTCCTCGTTAAAGGCCCAGAGGTCCTCCAGCGAACCGCCACCACGGGCGAGGATCAACACGTCCACTGCGGCCTCCTCCCCGGCCTGCTCCAGCGCCCGCACGATCTGGGGCACTGCCGAGGGGCCCTGTACCGAAACGGGGTACAGCCTGAAGGGCAGCAGCAGCGGGAAGCGCCGAGCCAGCGTGCGGGCGATGTCGTGGCGGACATCACCCTGGGGCGAGGTGATGACGCCAAGCCGGTGCACCAGGGGCGGGAGCGGCAGCTTGCGTTCGGGCTCGAACAGTCCCTCCGCCAGCAGCCGCGCCTTCAAACGCTGGAACTCCGCCAGCAGGCGGCCCTCTCCGGCGGTCTCCAGCCGTTCCACGATGAGCTGAAACTGGCCGCGGGCCGTGTAGACGCCTGCTCGGCCCAGGACCTGAACCCGGTCGCCGTCGACAAAGGCGGCTGCGCTGCGGCTCTGCCCCCGGAACAGCGTGCAGCTGACACTTGCGGCCGCGTCCTTGAGTGAGAAATACCGGTGTCCCGAGGCGTAGCGCTTGAGGTTGGAGACCTCCCCCTCGACCCACACCGCGCCCAGGCTGGCACGCAGCAGGTCGTCGGCCTGCTGATTCAGTTCGCTGACGCTGAGGACGCTACGTTCGTTCGCCATGTGGCTCCGGCGGTATGGCTTCGGTGTCTCTCCAGCTTAGCCTGAAAGTGACGGTCCAGTTCCGTAGGTCGGGTTAGCGTAGCGTAACCCGACGTGCCGCGGACGACTTGTGGAGTCCGGGAGCTTGCTCCCGCTATTCGGCGTCGGGGATAACCCAGCTCCCGACAGCCGTGGCACGCCGCCGCACTCCATGGGCGATCCGTCGGAGTGGCGCGTCGGAGGGCGGGAGGGTTGCAGAGAAGGCTTCGGGCTCGGCCTCCTGGGCAGCCAGAAGGGCCTTGGATCGCGCGCCCCGCGCGCAGGATTGGTGCCGGTTTTTTGCTTTTCCTTTACCAGGGTCGCTGCGAATTTTATACTGATCGGCTATTTACGTTTCCCCACGCCCCAACCTCAGGAGCAGCCCATGCGCATACTCGCGGAAGCCCTTACCTTCGACGACGTGCTCCTGCTCCCCGGACACTCGACCGTCATGCCGCGTGACGTCGACCTGTCCACCCACCTGACCCGGGAGATCACCCTCGGCACGCCGCTGCTGTCGGCGGCGATGGACACCGTCACCGAGGCGCGGCTGGCGATTGCCATGGCCCAGGAAGGCGGGGTCGGCATCGTGCACAAGAACATGAGTGTCGATGCCCAGGCCGAGCACGTCCGCCAGGTGAAGAAGTTCGAGGCCGGGGTCATCAGCGACCCGATCACGGTCGCGCCCGGCACCAGCATCGGCGAGGTGATGGAGCTGACCCGCGCGAACCGGATCTCGGGGGTGCCGGTCGTGGACGGCACCGATCTGGTCGGGATCGTGACCTCCCGGGACCTTCGCTTCGAGACCCGCATGCATGCGCCCGTATCCGAGATCATGACCCCGAAGGAGCGCCTCGTCACGGTGCCGGAGGGTGCCGACAAGGATCATGTGATGGGGCTGCTGCACAAGTACCGTATCGAAAAGGTGCTGGTCGTGAACGACCGCTTCGAACTGCGCGGCATGATCACCGTGAAGGACATCCAGAAATCCTCCGAGCATCCGGGCGCCTGCAAGGACGATCGGGGCCGGCTGCGGGTCGGGGCCGCCGTTGGCGTGGGTGCCGGCACCGATGAACGGGTGGCGGCGCTGGTCGAGGCCGGTGTCGACGTGATCGTGGTCGATACCGCTCATGGTCATTCCCAGGGCGTGCTCGACCGGGTGCGCTGGGTCAAGCAGCACTATCCCGATGTGCAGGTCGTCGGCGGCAATATCGCCACCGCCGATGCGGCCCGCGACCTGGTGGCGGCCGGGGCCGACGCGGTCAAGGTCGGCATCGGGCCGGGATCCATCTGCACCACCCGGATCGTTGCCGGGGTTGGGGTCCCGCAGATCACCGCGATCGCCAATGTCGCGGCCGCCCTGGAGGGTACGGGAATCCCGCTGATTGCCGATGGCGGCGTGCGTTTCTCGGGGGATCTCGCGAAGGCCATTGCAGCGGGCGCCCACAGCGTGATGCTGGGGTCCCTGTTCGCCGGAACCGAGGAGGCGCCGGGCGAGGTGGAGCTCTACCAGGGGCGGTCGTACAAGTCCTACCGCGGGATGGGCTCGCTCGGTGCGATGCAGCAGGGCTCCTCGGACCGCTATTTCCAGGATGCCAGCGCCGGGCCCGAGAAATTCGTTCCCGAGGGGATCGAGGGCCGGGTTCCCTACAAGGGGTCCATCACCGCGATCATTCATCAGTTGCCCGGCGGGCTGCGCTCGTCCATGGGCTATGTCGGCGCCCG
>PUOZ01000374.1 GCA_003553165.1 Thioalkalivibrio sp. | reverse complement strand
CGCACCGGGTCCGGATCGGGCCCCTGGAAGACCCCTCGGCGGTACGGGACGTCGAGGAGAGACTCCAGCAGGCAGCGCTGCAGGACTACCGGATCGTGACCGACTAGTGGGCCATGCGGAAAGTTCGGTATCAGATCGCTTCGCCAGAGACGCCGGCGCTGCGTTGGGCAAGTTTGAAATAGGGTGGCTATTCCTGCACTTGCCCGCCTTGCTCCGGCGCCTCTGGCTGTGCTCCATAGGCACCGAACTTCCCGCATGGCCCACTAGCAGCGCCCACTCGTGTCCCACCAACGGATCCCTGTAATGGGATCAAACGCTGACACCTTTCTCTCCGCCCAATGTTCAGGTTGATCAATCGATGAAGAAGTCCTTCGCATTCCTGCTCGCCTCTTTTGCACTCGCCCTGTTTCTGCCATTGCTGCCGGCGCTGGCCCAGACGCCAACGCTGCCAGCCCTTCCGACCCCGGGCGCGACAGGGATCGCCGCGCTCGGAGTGATCCCGCAGCCGCCCTCGGACATCACTGCGAAGAGCTATATCCTGATCGACTTCGACTCCGGTCTGCCCATCGCCGCGCTGGATCCGGACGTGGAGCGGGAGCCGGCCAGCCTCACCAAGTTGATGACGGCCTACGTGGTCTTCGGCGAGATCAAGTCGGGGAAAATCAACCTCGACGACAAGGTCACGATCAGCGAACGCGCCTGGCGTACCGGCATGCAGGGGGCCTCGCGCATGTTCATCGAGGTGGGCGAGCAGGTGCGGGTCGAGGATCTGCTGCGCGGCATGATCGTGCAGTCGGGAAACGATGCATCGACTGCCCTTGCTGAACTGGTGGCGGGCTCCGAAGGGGCCTTCGTGGATCTGATGAACGCCCAGGCACGGGTTCTGGGGATGCACCGGTCCTACTTCACCAACCCGCATGGCCTGCCCAGCGATGAGGCGCAGTACACCACGCCCGCAGACATGGCCCGGCTCGCCCGCGCTTTGATCAGGGATTTTCCCGACTCTTACGGGTATTACAGCGAAAAATCATTCAAATACAACAATATAGAACAATCAAACCGGAACCTTCTGTTGTGGCGGGACGAGAGCTTCGATGGCCTGAAGACCGGCTGGACCTCCGCCGCAGGGTACAACCTGGTGTCCTCGGCGAAGCGCAACGAGCGGAGACTGATCGCGGTGGTGATGGGGATCGACGCGCCGAACCATCAGCGTGGCGGCATCATTCGGGCGAACGAGTCCCAGGCCCTGATCAACTGGGGTATCCGTTTCTTCGAGTCACGCAAGCTGTTCGAGGCTGGCGCCGTGCTGAGCGAACCGCGCGTCTACAAGGGCGGGAACACCACGGTGGCCGCAGGGCTCGCCGAACCGTTCTGGGTCGTGCTGCCGCAGGGTCAGGGTGACCGTCTGGAAGCCAGCATGGAGCTGCACGGACCCCATATGGCGCCGCTTGCGGAGGGGGACGCGCTGGGCGAGGTCATCGTGACCCTGCGCGGGGAGGTGCTCGCACGACAGCCGTTGGTGGCGCTGGAGGCAGTGGAATCCGGCGGCATATTCCGCTGGCTCTGGGACAGCGCGGCGCTGGCACTACGTTCCGCCTGGCCGTTCTGACCGGCCGTGATCGCCTATTTGAATGGCGCGTATCTGCCGCCCGAGAAGGCCTGCATTTCGCCGCTGGATCGGGGGTTCCTGTTCGGGGACGGGGTCTACGAGGTCATCCCGAGCTATGACGGGAAGCTGTTCCTGTTGGATGCGCACCTCGAGCGGTTGGGCCGGTCGCTCGCCGCCATCCGCCTTCCCGATCCGATGCCCGATGGCGGCTGGGCGGAGATGCTGGAGCGCCTGTTGCAGGAGAACCCGGGGGCCGACCGGTCGGTCTACCTGCAGGTGACCCGGGGTGCGGCCCCGCGTGATCACGCCTTTCCGGGGCAAGCGTCGGCGACCGTGTTCGCGATGGTGAGTCCGATCGCGCCGCAGGGTTCCGCCGTGGCCGGGGCCGGAGTCGGCACAATCACGGTGCCCGATCTGCGCTGGGGCCGTTGCGACATCAAGTCGGTGGCCCTGCTCGCAAACGTGCTGGCCCGGCAACAGGCGGCCGAGTGCGCCGCAGTCGAAGCGATTCTGTTGCGGGACGGTCTGCTTACGGAGGGTGCTGCGAGCAATGTCTTCGTGGTCACGGACGGTGTCGTGCGTACCACGCCGCTGGGTCCTGCGATCCTGCCGGGCATCACCCGCGCCTTCCTGCTGGAGGTGCTGCGCGCCGGGGGCCGGGACTGCCGTGAGGAGCCGGTGCCCGAGGCCGACCTGCGGGCGGCCGACGAGATCTGGTTGACCAGCTCGACCAAGGAAGTGCTCCCGGTCACGCGGCTCGATGGACAGCCTGTCGGTGACGGGCGTCCGGGTCCCGTCTGGCGTGAGGCTCTGGACCGTTACCGTCAGGCGCGCTACCGTTCGATGCATGTTTCCGGGAAGGAGGCCACGCATGACTGAGGAACGCGAGACGCTGCTCGAGTTTCCCTGCCGTTTCCCGATCAAGGTCATGGGCGAGGCACACCCCGAATTCCTTGAGGATGTCGAGGCCTGCATCGCGCGGCACCTGCCCGATCGCGACTCGGTCGACGTCGCCCACCGCGAGTCCCGGGGCGGGAATTACGTGGGCGTGACCATCACCCTGACCGCGACCAGCCAGGAGCAGCTCGACGCGCTCTATCGGGCGCTGGGAGAATGCGCCCGGGTGCGCATGGTGCTCTGATCGGCGTGGCGCCTGCCTCACCGGCCGGATTGGGAACGACGTCCGGGATGCTCCGATGTTACCGGCTGGGATTGCAGCCCTACGTGCCGGTCTGGCGGGCGATGCAGCTGCAGCTGCGGGAACGGGGTGCGGCAGGGCCGGATGCCCTTTGGCGTGTACAGCATCCCCCGGTCTTCACCCTCGGCCGCAACGCCCGGCCGCAACACCTCCTGGCGCCAGCCGCGATCCCGGTGATCCGTGTTGACCGTGGCGGGCAGGTCACTTTCCACGGCCCCGGGCAGCTGGTCCTGTATGTGCTGCTCGACCTGCGGCGTCATCGCCTGGGCGTCCGCGGGCTCGTGGAGTTGCTGCAGGGGGCGGTCATCGACACCCTGGCCGGCTTTGGCATCCTCGCGGAGGCGCGCCCCGACGCGCCAGGTGTCTACGTCGATGGCGCCAAGATCGCGGCGCTGGGGCTGCGCGTGCGCAATGGCTGCAGCATGCACGGGCTGGCGCTGAATGTGCGTCCGAGGCTTGCGGAATTCGGGCGCATGGACGTCTGCGGCTATCCCGGGCTGGCCAGCACCTCCATGTTCGCACTGGGCCAGCGGAGCGATCCGGACCAGGTCGCGGCACTGCTGGAGCAGCGGCTTGCGGAGCGTCTGCGCTGTCTTCTGGAACCCGTCCACACCCTACCCGAGCCACTGGTCAGGATGCTGGCGCGGGGCAGCCAACGCTGATTCGATACGCGCCGCTCACCGCTCACCGCTCACCGTTCAGGCCACGATCTCGCGTGCCTGCTGGTCGGCATGGTAGGACGACCGCACCATCGGGCCGCTGGCGACCTGCCGGAAGCCCATTTCGCGTGCCCGGTCCGCCAGTTCGTCGAATTCTTCCGGGTCCAGGTACCGTTCCACCGGCAGGTGGTGGCGGCTGGGTTGCAGATACTGGCCGAGGGTCAGCATCTCGCAGCCGTGCGTGCGCAGGTCCTGCAGGACTTCGAGCAGTTCGTCCCGCGTCTCGCCGATCCCCAGCATCAGCCCGGACTTGGTCGGGACGCCCGGATGCTGCGCGCGGAAGGCCTCGAGCAGGTCCAGCGACCACTCGTAATCGGAACCCGGTCGCGCCTTGCGATACAGGCGCGGGACGGTCTCCAGGTTGTGATTGAAGACGTCCGGCGGTGCCGCGTGCATGATCTCCAGGGCGGTCTCCATGCGGCCCCGGAAGTCCGGAACGAGGATCTCGATGCGCGTCTGCGGGTTCATTCCGCGCACAGCCTGGATGCAGGCGACGAAATGCGCCGCGCCCCCGTCGCGCAGATCATCGCGGTCCACCGAGGTGATGACCACGTAGGCCAGGCCCATGGCCTGGATCGTCTCGGCCAGGTGCCGGGGTTCATCGGAGTCCAGGGGGTTGGGGCGGCCGTGCGCGACGTCGCAGAAGGGGCAGCGGCGGGTGCAGATGTCGCCCATGATCATGAAGGTCGCCGTGCCGTGAGCGAAGCATTCGCCGAGATTCGGGCAGCTGGCCTCCTCGCAGACGGTGTGCAGGCGCTGTTCACGCAGGATGCGCTTGATCCGCTGCACCCCCGGGGCTGCCTGGCTCTGCGCCCGAATCCAGCGCGGTTTGCGCAGCGGCTG
>PUOZ01000206.1 GCA_003553165.1 Thioalkalivibrio sp. | reverse complement strand
GCGCCGGCGTCCGGGCAGGCCCCCGGTCGACCGGTTCGAGACCGCGCCTAGCGGCACCCTGGGGCCGGGCGAGTACACCGTCCGATGGCGGGGCCTGGCCGAGGACGGACACACCATGTTCGACGAGTTCTACTTCTCGGTGCGCTGAGAGTGGATTGGCCATCGATCCTTGATGGCATGGATGCGTGGACTGTTTCGATGGTCCTTGCGGCTGCGGCCTTCTACGCGAGTGCGCTGGTTGCGACGGGCGGTGTCCTCTTCAGGTTGGCCCTTGCATGGGGGCAGGGCGGCGTTGGATTACGGCGCTCCGTCGTCACTGCCGCATGGCTCGCGCTGGCACTGCTGTTTCTGCAATGGCTCTTGCAGGCGGGATTCCTGGGCGGCAGCAGCCTCGCCGCGGCCCTGGATCCGATGTTGCTTGGCATCGTCTTCGAGAGCGCGCAGGGGAACAGGATGATCCTCGCCGCAAGCGGTCTGCTTCTGCTGCATGGCGTCCTGATCGATTCTGGGCGCATGCGGTACCTTGGGCTGGGTTTGAGTGTGGCCGGGGTGGTCCTGGTGTTTCTGGCCTTCACGCAGGTTGGGCATACCACGGACGAGCCGCGTTGGCTGCTGGGCGGTCTGCTTCTGGTCCATCTGGTGGCCGTGGCGTTCTGGGTCGGTGCGCTGCTTCCGCTATATCGGATGGCGGGCCCTGCAGTCCCGCACAGGGTCGCTGCGCGGATCCTCGCCGCCTTTGGCCGGGTGGCATCCGTGACGGTCGCGCTTCTGCTGGTGGCCGCGGCGGGGCTGTCCTGGTTGCTGCTTGGGGGCATCGCTCCGTTCCTGGAGACCGGTTATGGGCAGACGCTGCTCGTCAAGATTGCTCTGGTCCTGTTGCTCCTGGGTCTCGCCGCAATGAACAAGTGGCGCCTGGTTCCGGCCTTCGAGCGGGGGGAGCGGAACGCGGACAGGCGCCTGCGCAGAAGCATTCTGGGAGAAGGTCTTCTGGTGTTGCTGATCCTGTTTGTAACCGCGCTGCTGACAACCACGACTTCGCCCAATGGGTGAGGTCGAACGGAAAGGAGAATTGCCCCGATGCATCGAATTGCGGCCTATCTGCTTCTCGCCTCAGGCTTGTTGCCGGCGCTTGCCGCTGGGAGCCAGCCCTATGACCCGGCGGTGACGGTTCCTGAACCGTCCTTCGTTCCACTCCCCCCGTCCCTCTCGGAGCGGGCCGCGATGGGGGAGGAGGATTGGCGATCCGCGAATGACACGGTCGGTGCCTTCACCCGGGGACACATCGACGTCATCCGTTGGGAGGCCGAGAATCGACCCCCCGCCGCCGAGGCGCCGCGTGAGGGCGAGCCGGTGACGTCCATCGATGCCCTGCGGATTGCATTGTCGAGCCGACCGGATCTCTTTGCCACCGAAGACATGAGCCGGCTGGAGCGCGCTCGGGCCGATGTTGCGGTCCTGGAGTTCGCCCGCGATGTGCAGCGGACATGGATCGAGGCGGTTGCAGCCACGGCAAGGCTGCGTCGTGTCCAGGAGGCATTCGAGGCCTCCGAGATAGCGACGGAACTCGCCGTGCGCATGACCCGTGTCGGAAACTGGGGGCAGGATCGCCTTCTGCGCCAGCAATTAAGTCTCTCCGATGCGGGTATCGATCTGTTGCAGGCGCAACAGTCCGCAGCGAGTGCGCGGGAAGCGCTGATTCGTACTCTCGGTCTCTGGGGGGACGACGCCACCGCCGTGCATCTGCCCGACGAGCTGCCGGGACTGCCCGATACGCCCCTCGACGCCGACGGTCTGGAGACTGCAGCGTTGCAGAATCACCCGACGCTCTCTCTCCTGGCCATCGAGGCGGAGCGCGCACGGCGGGGATTGGCGCCCAGGACGCTGGATATGTGGAACGATGCCACCGCCAGGGCCCTCTCGGATGTGTTCGCGTCTGCGCCTGGCGAAGACGAAGCAATCCTCCTGCCCATCACATCGGCCCCGCTCCTGGAACAACGCCGCCTGCCGCGCGGTCACGATGCCGCCGGTGCTGCCAGGAGCCAGGCCGAGGCAGGCGCGCTCGCGGTTCGGGTCCGGTCCCAGGTGCGCGAGGCCTACCATCAGTACCGTGTCGCATACGATATTGCGCAACGCGCTGAAGAGAACCACCGTCTGAGCGAGGAGATCCAGGACGACATGGTGCTGCGCTACAACGGCATGCTGAAGAGTACCTGGGACCTGCTTTCCAGCGCCCGCGATCGGGTGGAACGCGCCGATGCCGCGATGCAGGCAAGGCGTGATTTCTGGCTGGCGCACGCGAATCTGCAGGCCGTGCTAGCCGGTGCCGAGTATCCCGGAGCCGATGCCGGCGCTGTCGCCACGGGCCGAAAATCTGCCGCAGGAGGGCACTGAGACCATGAATCGACGGGATTTCATTAGTGGAGCAGCACTGGGTGCCGTGGCCGCGGCCGGGGTCAGCAAGGTTGCACTGGCGGCCTTGCCAGAGCCCGCCATCGTAACCTCGCCGGAGACCGCACCGCCGCGGATGCCCGACACGGGTCGCCCATACAACCCGGTGGTCACGCTGAATGGATGGACAGCACCCTGGCGCATGAATAATGGCGTGAAGGAATTCCATCTCGTTGCGGAACCGGTCGAGCGCGAGATCGCACCCGGTATGGTCGCCCGGCTTTGGGGTTACAACGGCCAGAGCCCGGGTCCGACCATCGAGGTGGTCGAAGGCGACCGCGTGCGTCTGTTCGTGACCAACCAGCTGCCCGAACCGACTTCGATTCACTGGCACGGCCAGCGCCTGCCCAACGGCATGGACGGGGTCGCCGGCCTGAATCAGCAGGCCATTCCGGTTGGCAAGACCTACGTGTACGAATTCGTGGCACGCCGCCCGGGCACCTTCATGTACCACCCGCACGCCGACGAAATGGTCCAGATGGCGATGGGGATGATGGGCTTCTGGGTGACCCATCCACGGCAGGAACACGACTGGATCAACGAGGCGGAGCGTGATTTCTGCTTTCTGCTGAACGCGTACGACATCGACCCCGGCAGCGTGGTGCCGAAGATCAACACCATGCTCGATTTCAATCTGTGGACCTTCAACAGCCGGGCGTTCCCGGGCATCGATTCCTTCAATGTCCGGCTCGGCGACCGGGTGCGCATCCGTGTTGGCAACCTCACCATGACCAACCATCCGATCCATCTGCACGGCCATGAATTCGAGGTCACCGGAACCGACGGCGGTCCGACTCCACCTGGCTCCCGGTGGCCTGAAGTCACCTCGGATATCGCGGTGGGCCAGATGCGCCAGATCGAATTCATTGCGGATGCAGAGGGTGATTGGGCGTTCCATTGCCACAAGAGTCACCACGTGATGAACCCCATGGGTCACGACGTGCCGACCATGATCGGCGTCGATCATCGGGGCCTGGTGGGTCGGATCCAGAACCTGGTGCCGGACTACATGCTCATGGGCGAACGGGGTATGGCCGACATGAAGGACATGCAGATGATGCTGCCGGAGGAGACCCTTGCGATGATGGCCGGTTTCGGTCCACACGGGCCGATCGGCATGGGCGGCATGTTTACCGTGCTCAAGGTGCGCCCTGACCAGAAGCCCGGGGACTATTCCGACCCTGGCTGGTACCAGCAGCCGGCCGGAACCCAGGCCTATGAATGGACGGGATCCATGCCGGAGCCGCAACGTTTCGCAGCGGAACGGCTGCACCGGGGCGAGGTTCCCGACCTGAACCGTCCCGCTCTGGAGATGCGGGTGCGCAAACCGGTGCCGGGCACCCACAATCACTGACGGCCTTACAGGGAACGATGCCGCGCTCTGAGCGCAACGCGTGGCGCGCTGACCGTAGTGGCCCATTCGTTAACAACCATGCAGATTTTGACCAGTTAACCGGAGGGATTTTTCATGAAGAAAACGCTACCTTACCTGCTGCTCCTGGCCACGCGTGGGCTTGTCGCCCTGAACAGCGCTCACGCACAGGAGGGGCACCACCACGGTGCCGACAATGGCATGCAGCATCATGACCACTCCCGGGGCGTGCCGGGATCGGAGGGCGGGTCCGCCCATGGCGAACTTCCTAAGGTCGAATCGGAGGTCCGTCGCATCAACACTCGCGCGAACACCCTCTCGCTTCGGCACGGTGAGATCCCCAACCTCGATATGCCACCGATGACGATGGTATTCCAGGTGGCTGATCCGAGCCTGCTGGAAGGGCTTGCGGTGGGCGACGAGGTCCTGGTCACCTTCGACCAGATCGACGGGGCCTACACCGTGCTCTCGGTGGAGCCGATGCCATAGCATCCCCAGGCGGGGGCATGAAGGCGGTGATCGGCCGGCCTCGCCCTCGGTGATGCGATCGC
>PUOZ01000048.1 GCA_003553165.1 Thioalkalivibrio sp. | reverse complement strand
GCGCATCGCAGAAGGGGTTCGCGCGCAGCGAGAGATAGGACTCCAGCAACTGGGTCAAGGCATCCATTCCGTTGCCGGCGATCACCCCTGGCGGGCAGGTCGCGAGGAAATCGGGATCGACCACCGCGCACTCGGCCACCAGGCGTTCATCCCGGAAGGATTTCTTGTAGGCGCCGGAACCGCGGGTGCTGAGCACGGCGTTCTTGGTCGCCTCAGAGCCCGTCCCGGCGGTGGTCGGCGCCGCAATGAAGGGCAGCGCCGGGCCGCGATAGGGCCGCTCCGGACCGACGCCCTCGAGGTGATCCAGGACCGGGTTGCCTGGTAACAGCAGGCCGGCGATCGCCTTGCCGGCATCCAGCGCACTGCCGCCGCCGATCGCGACCACCACTGAGACGTTGCGGCCGCGATAGCGCTGTACCGCGGCATCGATGCCCTCGGGAGAGGGTTCGCCGGAGATGCGATGACCAATCACGTCCAGGCCCTGGGCCGAGAAACCGGCCTCGAGTTCCGGCCAGAACGGACCCTGCAGCAGCGAACGGCTGCCCGTCACCAACAGCACCCGCCTGCCGAAACCCGCCGCCAGCGCCGGCAGCCTGTGCCGCACGCCGGCCCCGAACTCGATCCGTGGCAGGCGCGCGATCGCAAAATCCCTCGCCATGCTCGTCCCCCTTGCTGTTACTTGATTATTACAAAAGCTCCGTAGGGAATCCGCTCGTGCGCAACGCCCTCCCCTGCATGGCCGTCCCGCGTGGGAGGCGAGCCCCCTCGGCGACCGAACGCCGGCAAACCTTCGCCCAGAGGCTGGCCTCCCACAGGGGCGTCCCTGAAACAGCGCCAATCCGACCACCTGCGGAGCTTTGTTTGCTAATCAGCCTGTTATGAGCACATCACCGGTGGCCCAGCCAGGTCAGATCAGCCCCCGCTCGGCAAAAGACAGTGTCTCGTCGGCGACGATGACGTGATCGAGCACCCGCACATCGACCAGGGCCAGCGCCTCCTGTAATCGTCGCGTGATCGCCTCGTCGGCTCGCGACGGCTCGGCCACCCCGGAGGGATGATTATGCGCCAGGATCACCGCTGCGGCGTTGTGGTGCAACACCCGGCGCACGACCTCGCGCGGATGCACGCTGGCCCCGTCGATGGTGCCCCGAAACAGTTCCTCGAAGGCGAGCACACGGTGCCGGTTATCGAGAAAAAGGCAGGCGAAGACTTCGAACGGATAGTCACGGAGCCGGGCGGCGAGAAAGGTCCGGGTCGCCACCGGCGAGGTGATCGCATCGCCCCGCTGCAGCGTGGCGGCGAGGTGTCTGCGCCCCATTTCCAGCACGGCCCGCAGCTGGGCATATTTCGCCATGCCAAGCCCACGGGCGTCGCAAAAGGCGTTCTGGTCGGCCTGCAACAGCGGTCGCAGGCCGCCAAAGTGGTTCAGCAGGTCGCGCGCGACATCGACCGCGCTCTTGCCGGAGACCCCGGTGCGCAGGAATATCGCGAGCAATTCGGCATCGGACAGTGCGTCCGGCCCGCGCAGCAGCAGTTTTTCCCGGGGACGTTCCTCCACCGGCCAATCGGAAATCGCCATCACCACCTCCCTGTGGCTGCTCACCCATCCACGCTTCTTACCACGCACCGCAGGCCAAGCCAAGACCAGCGGGTATTTTTCACCACGAAGAGCACGAAGGCACGGAGATTTTCAGGGGGGACGAAGGGGTGAGCAACCTGGGGGCATGCCCGGTCTCGGTGTCCGGGGCAGCCCCTTTCAAAAAACTTCGTGCCTTCGTGCTCTTCGTGGTGAACATTTTCTTTACCGGTCTGGGCAAGGGCTTGTTTTTACCACGAAGGACACGAAGAACACGAAGGTTTTCAAGGGGGAAATGCGTCGGATTGCGGGGGAACGCAGGGGTGAGGAACCTGGAGGCATGCCCGGTCTCGGTATCCAGGGCGGCCCCTTTCAAAAAACTTCGTGTCTTCGTGGCCTTCGTGGTGAACACCAAGCCCCTGCTTCGCGGTGCAATCCCGACTGGGGTAAGCTTTCGCGATGAAAACCGGGGGCAAACCGAACATCCTGCTGGGCGTCAGCGGCGGCATCGCGGCCTACAAGGCCTGCGAGCTGGTGCGGCGCCTGCGCGACGCCGGCTGCGAGGTGCGCGTGGTGATGACGCGGGCGGCCACGGCCTTCGTGACGCCGCTGAGCTTTCAGGCCCTGTCCGGGCAGCCGGTGCGCACGGACCTGCTGGACGCGGAAGCAGAAAGCGGCATGGACCACATCGCGCTGGCCCGCTGGGCGGACCGCGTGGTGATCGCCCCCGCCACCGCGGACCTGATGGCGCGACTCGCGGCCGGCATGGCCGACGACCTGCTGACCCCCCTGTGCCTGGCCTCCGAGGCCCCGCTGCTGCTCGCGCCGGCCATGAACCGGGTGATGTGGGCCCACCCCGCGACCCGGGCCAACACCGAGCTACTGCTGGCCCGTGGGGTCCGGATGGTCGGACCCGAATCCGGTTACCAGGCCTGCGGTGAGGAGGGCGCCGGACGCATGGCCGAACCCGCCAGCATCCTGCATGCCTTGCTGGGCCCGGCATCAGGACCTCTGTCGGGACGCCGGGTGCTGATCACCGCGGGCCCGACCCACGAGCCAATCGACCCGGTGCGCTTCGTCGGCAACCGCAGTTCGGGCCGCATGGGCGTCGCACTGGCCACGGCCGCGCGCGATGCCGGGGCCGAGGTCTGTCTGGTGCACGGACCGCTGGCAGTGGAACCACCCGCCGGGGTCGAGGCGGTGCCGGTGGAGACCGCCGAGGCGATGCGCGTCGCGGTGCTGGAACGCATCGATGACCGCGACCTGTTCATCGCCGCGGCGGCAGTGGCCGATTACCGGCCGCGCGAGGCGGCCGGCCAGAAGTTGAAGAAGGACGCCCCGACCCTTGCCCTCGAGCTGATCCGCAATCCGGACATCCTCGCCGAGGTGGCCGCGCGGCGTCCCCGCCCCTTCGTGGTCGGCTTCGCGGCCGAGACCGCGGACCTGCGTGAAAACGCGCTGGCGAAGCTGGCGCGAAAGAACCTGGACCTGATCGCTGCGAACGACGTCTCCGCGGGACAGGGAATCGGGCGGCCCACGAACGCGCTGTCGGTGTTCTGGCAAGGCGGTGAGCGTCTGTTTTCGGAGCAGCCCAAGGCCGACCTGGCACGCGCCCTGATCGGTCTGATCACCGAGCGCATGGAGCACGGCAGCGCAGATCCTTCCACCACCTGAACCGGAGTCCCGGGCATGCCCCCACCCGAAATCGCGCTGAAGATCCTCGACTCCCGCATCGGGCGGGACTTTCCCCTGCCCGAGGCCGCCACCCACGGTTCCGCCGGCGTGGATCTGCGCGCCCTGCTGGATACGGATCATGAGCTGCAACCCGGCGCGACACTGTTGATCCCGACCGGGCTTGCGATCCACATCGGAGACCCGGGCTACGCGGCGATGATCCTGCCGCGCTCGGGCCTGGGCCACAAGCACGGCATCGTCCTCGGCAACCTGGTCGGGCTGATCGACTCCGACTACCAGGGCCCCCTGATGGTCTCCTGCTGGAACCGCGGCGACCGACCCTTCCTGATCACCGTCGGCGAACGCATCGCGCAGCTGGTGGTCGTGCCGGTGCTGCAGCCCCGTTTCCGGCTGGTCGACGACTTCACCGAAAGCCAGCGCGGCAGCGGGGGCTTCGGCTCGTCCGGCCGCCACTGAATCGCTGCGGCACCGCCCGTGCCCGCCACGCGCCGACAGGCTGCTAGAATGCGCGCTACACCCGTCTCCGAGCCCATCGATGGACAAGACCACCGCTCAATCCGTCGCACATGTACTGATCGAGGCGCTGCCCTACATCCAGCGCTTCTCCGGCAAGACCATCGTGATCAAGTACGGTGGCAACGCGATGACCGAGGAACACCTGAAAGCGGGTTTCGCGCGCGACGTCGTATTGCTGAAGCAGGTCGGCGTCAATCCCGTGGTGGTGCACGGCGGCGGACCGCAGATCGGCAGCCTGCTGAAAAAGCTGGGCAAGGTCTCGGAGTTCGTCCACGGCCTGCGCGTGACCGACCGCGAGACCATGGACGTGGTGCAGATGGTACTCGGCGGCCTGGTGAACCAGGAGATCGTCGCTCTGATCAACCGCTTCGGTGGCCGCGCCGTGGGACTGACCGGCAAGGACGGACAGATGATCCGCGCCCGGCCTCTGCGTGAGGTGAACGGCCCCGAAGGCATGACGGCGGTGGACCTCGGCCTGGTCGGCGAGGTCGAGAGCGTCGATCCGGCCATCGTCCACAACCTGGACAAGAGCGCCTTCATCCCCGTCATCGCCCCGATCGGCTTCGACCGGGACGGCAACGCCTACAACATCAACGCCGACACCG
>PUOZ01000043.1 GCA_003553165.1 Thioalkalivibrio sp. | reverse complement strand
GCGCCAGCTTCGTCACCCTGAAGCGCGCGGGGACGCTGCGCGGCTGCATCGGCAGTCTGGAACCCACCCGTCCGCTCGCCGAGGACGTCGCGGAAAACGCCTATGCGGCCGCGCGGCGGGATCCCCGGTTTCCCAGGCTCGAGGCCTGGGAGCTTGCCGGTCTGCAACTGTCGGTAGCCACCCTCGGGCCACATGAAACACTGCGCATCGAGACGCGCGACGCGCTGCTCGCGGCGCTGCGCCCGGGCATCGACGGCCTGGTCGTCCGTAGCGGCGCGCTGAGAGCCACATTCCTGCCCGCGGTGTGGGAGCAGTTGCCGGAACCGGCGGACTTCATCGATGCGCTGTGGCACAAGGCGCGGCTGACACCGGGTGCATGGCCGGAGCAACTCCAACTCAGCCGCTATCGCGTCGAAACCGTGGAGACCCGTCTGTAATCGCGACGCCGTCCCACGGCAGGCGGGCTGCGCCGGCGCGAATCTGCTAAGCTCGCACCGACCCTCTAATTTAGGCAAGACGCGGTGACGGGCGCCAGCATCGCTGGCGTTGGTGGTCAAGACGCGCCTCAACGACTCCAGACACGCGAGGTTTTCCACTCATGACTTCACGATTTTCCGGCCCGTTGCTGGCCTCCCTCCTGGCCATGACGCTCGTGGCGTGCGCCCCGGAACAGACACCCGAGACGGACACGCTGACCGACCCGGTAGCGCCGACCCAGCAGCCCCGGCCCTCCGCGGAACAGGTGCCGCCCGCAACCGCCCAGGGCGCGGTCGCCGGTCTGTCCTGGTCCGTCCCCGAGGCCTGGGTTGCACAGTCGCAACGCCCGATGCGGGTGGCGACCTACCACACCAGCGCGGCCGAGGGGGATGGCGATCCGGGCGAGATTGCGGTGTTCTATTTCGGCCCCGGCGAAGGGGGAACGGTGGAAGCCAATGTCAACCGCTGGTTCCAGCAATTCGACCAGGACGATGGCGGTCCGACCAGCGAAGTGGCCGAGCGGGAGACCATGGATATCCATGGCACCCGCGTGACCGTGGTCCGGGCCAGCGGGACCTACAATGCGGCGGCCGGTCCCATGGCGCCCAGGGCTGACCTGCGGCCGGACTACCGGCTCATCGGCGCAATCGCGGAGGGTCCGGAAGGTGCGGTCTTCTTCAAGTTCACGGGTCCTGAGAACACGGTTCAGCAGGAAGAGCCCCGCTTCATGAGCATGGTGGAATCCATCCGGGCGATGTGATCACGCCGATGCCTACCCCTGTCGCCGGCACGGATTGACGTGCCCGGCGCAGGGGAATAGCTTTGTTTCAGACAACACCACGGAGGTAACCCCGACCTACGCGGCATTCGCGGAATCGGTGGTCTGAGACGCTTGAAGCAATGGCCAGCACCAGGAAGCAGCGGCGCGGCTCACCCGGAGTGAGACTCCCCAAACCGGCCGTGCCCGTCATCGGGCGCGGCCTGCGGCCCCTGCTGGCGCTGCTGCTCGTTCTGTTCGCGTTGCTGGCGGTCAATTCGCTGTACCTCGCAGGCATCACGCTGGCCGAGGCCCTGAGTGGCCAGGATCTGCAGGGCTTTGTCTACCTGCTGATGGTCCTGCTGCACCTGGCGCTGGGCCTCCTGCTGATTCCCGTCTTCCTGGTCTTCGCCACCGCGCACATGCGCCGCGCCTGGCGCCGCCGGAACCCCTATGCGATTGGAGCCGGCATCGGTCTGGCGCTGGCGGGAATCGTCCTGATCGGCTCGGGACTGATGCTGGTGCGTTTCGATTTCCTGGCGGTGCACCATCCCGCAGCGCGCGATGTTTTTTACTGGCTTCACCTCGCCGCGCCGCTGGCCGGCATCTGGTTGTTCCTGCTGCACCGACTCGCCGGCCCGCCCCTGCGCTGGCAGCGCGCACCACGCTGGGCGTTGCTGATCGTGGTCCTCGGTGCGGCGACCGGCGCCCTGCACCTGTACCACTCACCCGTGCTCGAGGGGACCGCCAGCGCCGCGTTCGAACCGGCCCTCACGCGGCTCGCCGGCACCGGCGCAGCCGCCGGGTTGGCTCCGGAGCGGCTGATGCGCGACGACTTCTGCGCCGGATGTCACGCGGACATCGCCGAACAGCACGCCACCAGCATGCATCGCCACAGTTCCTTCAATAACCCGGTGTACCGTTTCAGCGTGGAGGAAACCCGCGCCGTGGCGCTGGCACGCGACGGCGACGTCGCCGCGGCACGCCTCTGTGCCGGCTGCCACGACCCCCTGCCGCTCTATTCGGGGGCTTTCGACCGACCGGATTACGACCCCGACAGGGACCCGGCGGCGGAGGCCGGAATCACCTGCCTGGTCTGTCACGCAATCACCGAGATCAACAGCACGCGGGGCAACGCCGATTTCACCCTCGCCGACCCGCCGCGCTACCCGTTCGAGGATAGTCCGAACACCCTGCTGGCGTCGATCGGCCGGCAGTTGATACGCGCCAAGCCGGCCTTCCACAAGCGGACCCTGCTCCGTCCCCTGCACCAGAGTCCGGAGTTCTGCAGCACCTGTCACAAGGTCGCCCTGCCCGAGCAGCTGAATCACTACCGCTGGCTGCGCGGCCAGGATCACTACGGAACCTTCCTGGCCAGCGGCGTTTCCGGGCACCGGGTGGACAGCTTCTACTACCCGGAGCGCGCCGAGCCCGGCTGCAACGGCTGCCACATGCCGTTCGCGCCCTCGCGTGACCCGGCGGCCCGCGTGTTCCCCGGCCAGGGACTGGGCGTTCGCGACCATCGCTTTGCCGCCGCGAATACCGCGATCCCGCAGCTGCTGGACATGGACCCCGAACTGATCGAGGCGCGCAAGCGGTTCCTGCGGGAGGGCGTCGTGCGCATCGACCTGTTCGGCATCAAGGAGGACGGCCGCATCGACGGGGCACTGCACGCGCCGCTGAGGCCCGAATTGCCGGTCCTGGAACCCGGGGGCAGCTATCTCCTCGAGACCGTGGTACGCACGCTGCGGATCGGGCACCCGCTGACCCAGGGTACGGCGGATTCCAACGAACTCTGGCTGGACGTGACCCTGCGCGATGGCGACCGGGTGATCGGGCGCAGCGGGGCGATGGGCGCGGACGGCGATGTCGATCCCTGGGCGCATTTCGTCAACGCCTACCTGCTGGACCGGGAAGGCCGGCGCATCGACCGGCGCAACGTGCAGGACATCTTCGTGGCGCTGTACGACCACCAGATTCCGCCGGGCTCCGCGGCTCTGGTGCAGTACGCGTTCACCATACCCGGGGATGCCCGCGGCCCCTTGCGTATCGAGGCGGCCCTGCGCTACCGGAAGTTCGACACCCGACTGCTGCGCCACGTGCTCGGCGAGGCCTTCGCCGGCAACGATCTGCCGGTGGCCACGCTGGCCAGCGACGGGGTCGAGATTCCCCTGGCAGGCGGACCCGGCGTGCCCGGACAGCAGCTTCCGGTGGCCGCGTGGGAGCGCTGGAACGATTACGGCATCGGCCTGTTGCGGACTGGCGACCGGAACGCCGCACGGGGACAACTCCGGCAGGCCGAATCGGCGTTCAGGGAGGTGGAACGTCTCGGGCACCCGGACGGCCCGCTGAATCTCGCCAGGGTGTATTTTCGCGAGGGACGTCTCGAGGACGCCACCCGGGCCCTGGCCCGGGCCCGCGACGCCGGCGCGAAGCCCTGGACCATCGCCTGGTACTCGGCGCTGGTGGATCGCGAGTACGGGCGCCTGGACGCGGCCGCCGAACGCCTGGAGGCCCTGATGGCCACCCGCTTCCAGGAGGCACGCGACCGCGGTTTCGACTTTTCCCGGGATCTGCGGGTCCCGCATCTGCTCGGGCGCACCCTCTTCGAACAGGCACGCGCGTCCCGAGGCGAGGCGCAGAGGCCGCAGCGCGAGGCGCTGCTGCTGCGCGCCCTCGCTGCACTGGAGGCCGCACTCGCGGTCGATCCCGAAGCTGCCGCCGTCCACCACAGCTTGAGCCAGGTGCAGGAACTTTTGGGCGACTCCGACAAGGCCGCGCATCATCGCGCCGCGCATGAACGCCATCGCACCGATGACCTGGCCGTCGCAACCGCCGTGGCCGGTCACCGTGCCGCCAACCCGGCGGCCAATCATGCCGCGGAGGCCGTCACCCTGTACGATCTGCAACGCGGAATCGGCGTCGTGACAGGGGCAGGACTCATCGGGCGGCCCGGGCTGCACCCGGAACACGGCACGGAAAGTCCCGACACAGATGCTGCGATCGCGTCCTTCGGGGAACAGGACACCGACCGCCAGGAGACGGCACGACCGTGAAACAACCCAAGCCAACGTCCATGCATGAACTCGGAGCAGACGCGCGCGTCGCCCGGATCTTCCGCTGGTCGGCAATTGCTGCGGCCGTCCTGACCCTGATCGTGGTGTTGGGCCTGCT
>PUOZ01000058.1 GCA_003553165.1 Thioalkalivibrio sp. | reverse complement strand
GACAAGGGACGAGGCCGGCAAGCCGGCCCCGCCCGATCACATTCCCTGGAACCGATCAGGCGTTCAGGGTATCCAGCGCCTTCTGGAAGCGGTTGGCGTGGGAACGCTCCGCCTTGGCCAGGGTTTCGAACCAGTCGGCGATCTCGTCGAAGCCTTCGTCGCGGGCCGACTTGGCCATGCCCGGGTACATGTCGGTGTACTCGTGCGTCTCACCGGCGATGGCCGTCTTCAGATTGGCCTCGGTGCCGCCGAACGGCAGGCCGGTGGCGGGGTCGCCACAGGACTCGAGGTACTCGAGGTGGCCATGCGCGTGCCCGGTCTCGCCCTCGGCGGTGGAGCGGAACACGGTGGCAACGTCATTGTAGCCTTCCACGTCGGCCTTGGATGCGAAATACAGGTAACGGCGGTTGGCCTGGGATTCGCCGGCAAAGGCTTCCTGAAGATTCTTCTCGGTCTTGCTGCCTTTCAGTTCCATCTTGACTCTCCTCTGTTACTGGGTTGCTGTGCGTCGAACTGCTCTTGAGCGTCTGCTGGATGCAGAAACGGAACTTAGACTGGGTCTAAACCGTGGGGCAACTTTAGACTCGGTCTAAACCAATGTCAACCTCGCACGGGGGACGTCGGCTCGGCAAACCTTCCCAGATGGCCCCGGATTCGGTACCTTCTCCCACTCCTCCAAGCCTTCGCCAACCATGCCAACCACTCCCCCCGAATCTCCAGCCGGTTTTGAAGCGGCCATGGACGCCTTGGAACAGCTGGTCGCCCGCATGGAGGCCGGCGACCTGCCGCTCGAGGAATCCCTGCAGGAATACCAGCGCGGCATGGAACTGGTCCGGACCTGCCAGGAAGCCCTGGACGAGGCGCAGCGCCGGATCGAAAACGTGATCGAGGGCACGGAACCGCCACCATCCGGCTCATCGGACCGCAATGACTCCACAAAGGTTCCGGATATTGCCGACCCCGATGACATCCCGTTCTGACCTCCCGCGCAGCGCGTGAAGAATCGAATCGAAGCGTATCAGAATCGCATCGAGGCATTCCTCGATCGGCTCCTGGATCCATTGCAAACGCCGGTCCCGGAGATGATGGCCGCGATGCGCTATTCCACCCTCGGCGGCGGCAAGCGCCTGCGCCCATTGCTCGTCTACGCGACTGGCGAGGCCGTCGCGGCCCCGGAGGCCGCGCTGGACCGGATCGCGGCCGCGCTGGAGATGATCCATGTCTACTCGCTGATTCATGACGACCTGCCGGCCATGGACGATGACGACATGCGCCGCGGCAAGCCCACCTGCCACAAAGCCTACGGTGAGGCCCTGGCGGTTCTCGCCGGGGATGCCCTGCAGGCACTGGCCTTTGCGACCCTGACCGATGAGGCGATCAGCCCGGACCCGGGTCTACGCCTTGCGTTGGTGAGCGGCCTGGCCGACGCCGCAGGACTGCGCGGCATGGCCGGAGGCCAGGCCATGGACCTGGCCTCCGAGGGCAAGGCGCTCAGTATCGAGGACCTGGAGAGGATGCACCGACTGAAGACAGGCGCGCTGATTCATGCCTCGGTGTTACTGGCGGCGCAAGCGGGCGATGCCGATGCGGGAACCCGGGCGCGCCTGTCCGCCTACGCCGACTGTATCGGCCTGGCCTTCCAGATCCGCGACGATCTGTTGGACGTCGAAGGCGACCCAGCGCTGCTCGGCAAGGCCTGCGGGGCCGACCAGCTGTTGAACAAGGCCACCTTCCCCAGCCTGCTGGGGATCGAGGCCTCGCGCAAGCGGGCCCTGCAGTTGGTGGACGAGGGACTGGACAATCTGCAACCCCTTGGGCAGGAGGCCGATTTGCTTCGTTTTCTCGCCCGTTACATTGTAGAAAGAATGCATTGAGGTGGGACTATCGATGGGGTATGACCGTCAATGCCGCGAATGCGGCACCAGGCACCGCCGCACGGCGCGCTTGTCCGCACCCGGCTTCCTGGGCGCCTCACGCCCCCCCGTGACCCGACTGGACCCAGAGCACAGGGGCGGGCAGTGATGAAAAAGACCCCGCTGCTGGATGGGATCGATTGGCCCGCCGACCTGCGCCGCTGCAAGGCGTCGGATCTCGGGCCGATCGCACTGGAATTGCGGCAGTTCCTGATCGACACCGTGGCCAGCACCGGTGGCCACCTGGCTGCCAACCTGGGAACCGTGGAACTCACCCTGGCGCTGCATTACGTATTCGACACGCCCCGTGACCGGATCGTCTGGGACGTCGGTCACCAGGCCTACGCGCACAAGATCCTGAGCGGGCGCCGCGCCGCGATGGCCACCCTGCGCCAGCACGGGGGCATCGCCGGCTTCCCCAAACGCGACGAGAGCGAATACGACGCCTTCGGCACCGGGCACTCCAGCACCTCGATCAGCGCCGCTGCAGGCATGGCCCTTGCCGCGGCCCAGTCGGGCAGGGACAACCGCCACGTGGCCGTGATCGGTGACGGCGCGATGACCGCGGGCATGGCCTTCGAGGCGCTCAACCACGTGGGCGACCTGGACTGCGACCTCCTGGTGATCCTGAACGACAACGAGATGTCGATCTCCAGGAACGTCGGCGCCATGAGCCAGTATCTGGCGCGGCTGCTTTCCGGAGCCCTCTACTCGACTGTGCGCGAAGGCTCCAAGAAGGTGCTGGAGTACATGCCCCCGGTCAAGGCCTTCGCCCGGCGCGCCGAGGAGCACGTGAAAGGCATGATCACCCCGGGCACCCTGTTCGAGGAACTGGGCTTCCGTTACTTTGGCCCGGTCGATGGCCACGATGTCGATGGGCTGGTGACCATGCTCGGCAACCTGCGTGATATCGAAGGGCCGCGCATGCTGCACATCGTGACGCATAAGGGCCATGGCTACGCGCCGGCGGAAGACGATCCCTGCCGGTACCACGGGGTCGGCCAATTCAGCCCCGAGGCCGGAATTGCCACCAGCTCCAAGGCCAAGCCCCCGACCTACACCGACATCTTCGGGACCTGGCTGTGCGACCAGGCGCGCGCGGATGCGCGGCTGATGGCCATCACGCCGGCCATGCGCGAGGGCTCCGGACTGGTCAAGTTCTCCGAAGAATTTCCCAAGCGTTATTTCGACGTGGGGATCGCCGAGCAGCACGCCGTTACGCTGGCGGCGGGCATGGCCTGCGAGGGCCTGCGCCCGGTGGTGGCGATCTACTCGACCTTCCTGCAGCGCGCCATGGATCAGGTGATCCACGACGTGGCACTGCAGAACCTGCCGGTGCTCTTTGCCATCGATCGCGCCGGGATCGTCGGGCCGGACGGCCCCACCCACGCAGGAACCTTCGACATCAGCCTGCTGCGCTCGATCCCGAACCTGGTACTGATGGCGCCGGCCGACGAAACCGAGTGCCGCCAGATGCTCAGCACCGGCTACGCCCACGACGGACCAACCGCGGTCCGCTATCCGCGTGGCGGCGGTCCGGGACGACTGCCCGGCAACAGCCTCGACACGTTGCCGATTGGTACCGCAAGGCGCGAACGCAAGGGGCAGCGCATCGCGCTGCTCAGCTTCGGTCCGCTGCTCGACGTGGTGATGACGGTGGGCGAGGAACTGGACGCGACGGTAGTGAACATGCGCTTCATCAAGCCGCTGGATACGGCACTGCTGGCCGCACTGGCCCGCAGCCACGAGCGCTTCGTCACCGTCGAGGACCACGTGGTGGCCGGTGGTGCGGGGAGCGCGGTGCTGGAGTGGCTCGCGGCCGAGGGGCTGACGCTGCCCTGCCTGACCCTGGGGCTACCGGACCGCTTCACCCAGCACGGATCGCGGGAGCGGCTCCTCGCGGATCATGGCCTGGACGCACGCGGGATCCTCGAGGCGATTCGCCGCGCGGCGGACCCGGTGACTTGCGCGGAGGAAGACGGGAACGTAACGTTCCATCGCTTCCAGACCGGCAACCAGAAATAGAGCCATGGCCGCGACCTACACCCTCCGTGTCCTCACCGATTTTGCGTCCGCGCATACCCTGCGCGGGTACCCGGGCCAATGCGCGAACCTGCACGGCCACAACTGGAAGGTCGAGGTGGAGGTCGAGTCCAGCGATCTCGACGACCTCGGCATGGCCGTCGACTTCAAGGTCGTCAAGAGCCTGGCACGGGAGATCGCGGGGCGGCTGGATCACCAATACCTGAACGATGTCGAACCGTTCCAGCGGATCAACCCCACCGCGGAGAATATCGCGCAGTGGTTCTTCCGCGAGATGGCCCAGGGTATCAACCGACCGGGGCTGCGGGTCAGCGCGCTGACCCTGTGGGAAACCGAACGCGCCTGCGTGCGCTACACCGAGTCCTCCGAAAACGCGGTGGCATGAGACTTCGATCGTCGTGATGAGCCGAAAGCTCCGCAGCCAACGAAAATCGCGTTGACCGTGCCGAAACCACCAAAATCTTCGCCTG
>PUOZ01000373.1 GCA_003553165.1 Thioalkalivibrio sp. | reverse complement strand
CGGCTGCGGCAGTGGCTGCGGGAACGCCGGCTGCGCGACCAGGGCGAGCCGGTGCCCGAACAGCGCGGTATCCGGCCGATCTCCATCCTGGCAGTGGGAATGCTGCTGGGCTACGGCGGCTACCTGGTCTGGGTGATCCTCATGCAGACCCTTGAGACCTTTCGGGGGTGAGCCGACAGGCTCCCGGACCTCATTGAACGAACCGCATGCGAGCGGGTCGCAGAAACACAGAGCAAAGGGAGAGGGTCATGGCGTTCCTGGCGAAGATCAAGGTGTGGTTTCCCGTGTTGCTCCTGGCATTGGCCTCGGCACAGGGCGGTGCCCGGGAGCCGGCAGTGCCGCTGGACGAAATGATCGCGGTCGAACTGGCGACGGTGGGTTTTGAGAGCGTCAGCGGTTCGCCGGTCGTTCTGCTGCGGGAGCCTGGTTCGGGGGACGTGGTGCTGATCAGCATCGGGCCGAGCGAGGCCCTGGCCATCATGATGGCCCTACGCGAAGTGCCGACCCCGCGACCGATGACCCACGATCTTCTTGCCGATGTGATCGACTCCGTGGGTGGAACGGTGGAGCGCGTGATGGTGGATGCCCTGGTCGGGAGCACCTACACGGGGTTGATCGAACTGCGCCTTGCAGACCGGGACGACAGCGTTCTCGTCGATAGCCGGCCCAGCGATGCGCTGGCCCTGGCGGCACGCACCGGCGCGATCATCCTGGTTGCGCCGGATGTGCTCGTGGCGACGCGCGGGCTGGAGTTCGAGGGTCTGCCCGAGGACCAGCAGGTGGTCACTGCGCTCGGCATCACCGTTGGGGAGGTGACTCCGGACTTGCGTGAGGCGCTTGGTTTGCCTGATCAGCGCGGAGTGCTCGTGAGCCGGGCCGTTGGTGAGGCCGCAGAAGAGGGCATTGGCGCCGGCGCGATGATCCTCGAGGTGAACGGCGAGGTTCCGGGATCACCGATGCAGTTTCTTGAGCTGGTGCGGCAAACGCCCGCCGCCACCCGCGCCAGGCTGCGTATCTGGCAGGATGGGGAGACGCGCGAGGTGGAATTGTCCACCGACGTTCCAGAGCCGCAAAGGCCGCGAATCGACCCGGGCGACGGGGACGGCCTGCGCGTCTGAGGCCCGGATCCCGATCCCGTCGGGTTACGCTGCGCTAACCCGACCTACGCCAACTTATCGTAGGTCGGGTTAGCCCGAAGGGCGTAACCCGACACCTTCCCCGGACACCGTCCCCGACACCTACCAAGCAATCGTACTGCCGTCTACGTCGACGAAGCGCCCGTTGTCGGTGTCCGACGCCGCGTCCAGCGTCTTCAACATCGCGGCGACCGATTCCCTGGCGTCGATCTCGGCGTTGGGGCCGCCCATGTCGGTGAGCACCCAACCCGGATGCAGGATCAGGGTAAGAATCCCCTGGTCGGCAAGATCCCGGGCCATACTCACCCCGACTGCATTCAGAGCTGCCTTGGACGAACGGTAGATGTAGGCGCCCCCGGATCCGTTGTCGTCCATTGAGCCCATCTTGGAACTCAGCAAGGCGATGCACGGGCGGGTGCCCTTGCGCAAATGCGGCAGCAGGGTCTCGACGATCTGGCGCGGGGCGATGGCATTGACCCGGAAGGTCTCGAGCCAGGCCTCTTCGTCGGTATTGCCCAGGCGGTCGGGGACCGGTCCATAGACTCCCGCGTTGCTGATGAGCAGATCGACGCTCGTGCCACCGAGGGTGGCGGCGAGATTGGCGCGATGGGGCGCGCTGGTGACATCCAGCGGCAGCACGGTGAGGCGGTCAGGGTTGGCCTTCGCCAACGCCATGAGCTCGCTTGAGGCCTCCGGGCGTCGCGCGCCGGCGAAGACCCGGTCGCCCCTTGCCAGCAACTGGCGTACGAATTCGAGCCCGATACCCCGGCCGCAGCCGGTCACCACTACAGTCTGCATCTCAGGTTCCCCCCATTGGAAGTTTTAGGCCAGCGAGCGCTGGTGACAGAACAGGCGCTGCTGCACTACGTCGGCGGACACGCGCAGGCTCCTGCCGCGGACGTCATACAGGCGGAGGGTATCCGCAACGGCCGGATCGGTCGCCTCTTCTGCATCCAGCCGGATACGGCATCCTTCGGGAAGGGCATCCAGCCATTCGGGATGGAACGCCGTCCCGGGCTCCCCAGGAAAGACCGCCACGTAGGCGATTCTAGACTCAACCAGGTCCTGGAAGAAATGCGAACCGAACGACAGGTCCGGAATCAGGCCGGCCCCGAGTTCGGCGACCTCCACGAGCACAGCCACGCGGCTGATGTCGGCGAAGCGCACCGGAATGCCGAGTTCGGGGCTGCTGGTGCCCCAGCGCCCGGGGCCGATCAGCAGCGTCGGGCAGTCATCACGCTCGCTGACTTCCCTGTTCAGACGCCCGACCAAACGGGCCACGGCGAAACGCTGCGGAATGGCGAGTGCGCTGTAGCGGGGACCGTCGACATGGATGATCCGGTGGATCGGCTGATCGATGTTGCCACCCATGAAGCGACCGATGGTCGAGAACAGCAGCCGGTCCCCCGGAACCTGGGCGGGCAGTTCGACTTGCTGTGCTTCGCCCAGCGTCTGCAGCGGGCGGCACTGCACCGGGTTGATCGAAGGTGTTCCGTCCTCCGCGAGATGCAGGGTGAACTCGATGTCGACGGGGTAGGCGTAGGCCTTTTCGAGCGTATCCAGCAACTGCCGCATCAACGGTACGAAGTCCGTTTCGCGCAGCAGCGGCGCAAAGGTCAGCCGCCAGATGGGGCCCCCATCGGGGCGTGCCCGCGATCGTTCCGTGGCCTCGCGGTCCAGTTCCGCCACCCAGCGCAGAGGGAGGTCGGGCGCAGCCTGGACCAGTTGGCGCAGCGGAATCGAACGCAACCGGTTGTCCATGATGTCGAGGATGTCCACCGCATGCTGGGAGTAGCGGTAGGCGTCCCCCGCGTCGCGAAACGGACGGCGGTGCGGCTGATCGAGGGCGACGACACAGGCGTGATCGCCCTCGATCCGGTCGACCGCGCGCGTCCCGAGGCCAAGCACCAGGCGGAGCATGCCGGCCTTCGGGTCCATCTCGGGATCCCAGGCGAATACGTTCCGCGAGACGCCGACTCCGGCCGCGTCTGGGAGGTACAGCGGTCCATGGTAACGACCGTTGACCCGCTGCAGCAGCAGACCCATCGGTTCTTCCTGGTTGGCCAGCCCCCGCTGCTGGCGGTAGACCAGGGCGTCCTCGCTCATGCTGGAAGCGAAGACCAGGCGGATGGCCTCCTCCAGCTGTTCCATCCGATGTTCGGGCGATCCCTGGTTGACCCGGAAGGTACTCTCGTACTTGCCTGCGAAGGCATTGCCGAAGCCGTCTTCCAGCAGGCTGGAGGACCGCACCAGGATCGGGTACTGGCCGAAGTAGTCGAGCATGCGTTCGAGCTCCAGACGCACCTCGTCGGGAATCTCGCCTTCGAGCATGTCCTGGTGCAGCGATCGGGCCTCCTCGAAATAGCCCTCCGAGGTGCGCTGGCGCATGATCCGCGGCCACCATCCGTTGTGCACCAGGTAGGAGTAGTAGACGTCCGATCCCAGGTAGAACGAGTCGTGGGGTTCGAGGTGCCGTTCCCAATGCCCGGGATTCTCTTGCAGCAGGATCTTTCTCGCCAGCAGCATCCCCACGGCCTTACCGCCGATGTAGCCCGTACCGATCATGCGGGCGCGCACGGCGAGAAGATCCTCGAGCGTGAGGTAGCGACGCGCCAGTGCGAGGATGCGCGGCTCTCGGCCGATCACGACCTGCAGCAGGTGCTCCAGCACCCCGGAGCGCCGGGATTCGTCGACGCCCGGTGCGGCCACTTCCGCGGCTTCGAGGAAGAGCCGATCCCAGCAGTCCAGCTGGCGCCGGCTGGTACCTTCGCGCCGGTGTTCCAGCGCCGCCTGCAGGCGGGTGGCATCGCTGCTGTCCACCACCGGCAGGAAGCGATCGCCGCGCTGTCGGTGCGGCAGGAACATGGTGGGGGACTGCCGCCGCCAGACCTTTACCGGCTGAATCTGGCGCTCGTTGTCGGCGTGATGTACGTCGATCAGGACCTGGGTGGTCTCGCGAATCCGCGACAACGTGATATGCGAGTGGCTTTGGGGCTGCAGTGCGAAATAGGCGACGGTATCCAGTTCGAACAGGTAGGGGCAGACCACCCTGAAGAAATTGCCCACCATGTAGTCGGTGGCCCAGGCCGAGAGGAGATCCGACAGGCAGTCGCAGACGTAGAACGCGCCGCGCCCATGATCGGTGATCAGCTGGTAGACCTGCGCCGTAAAGGCTTCGAAGCCTCCCTGTGCCTCAAGCCGTACCGTCCGCACACCGGGGCCCTCCGGCAGCAGGGGGGCGTGCTGTCCGAAACGCAGGTAGATGATCTGCCGCCCCTGCGCCGAGGCGGCGGCAACGAAGGGT
>PUOZ01000073.1 GCA_003553165.1 Thioalkalivibrio sp. | reverse complement strand
TTATCACGCAAGCTCCGCAGGGAATGCGCTCGTGCGTAACGCGCTCCCCTGCATGGCCTTCCCCTGTGGGAGGCGAGCCCTCTCGGCGACCTCACGGCGGAAAACTCTCGCCGAGAGGGCTCGCCTCCCACAGGGGAAGGCCGTGCAGGGGAGCGCGTTACGCACGAGCGCATTCCCTGCGGAGCTTGCGTGATAATCATGTTCCGGATTGACCCTTCATCACCGCCCGGCGCTCCGGCGTCCGGCTCAGGGTTGCCCGGCTCGGATTCCGGATTGCGGCGGCCTGCTCGGTCCCGCGTCCACCGGCCGCGGGGAACAGGTGTGACACGGATGCGGTTCGCCCAGGCTTGGGTCCTCACGCTGGCGTTGCTTGCGACCATGGGCGCCACGGTTGCCTCCGCATCGGCGCGCGCCGGGAGTCCCTCCGATGCAACGCCGGAGTCGCTGTTCCAGCACGTCACGGACCTTGCCGGTGCACGGGCCGAAGCCCCGTACGAGCCGCCGGCCGACGTCCTGCCGGATGCGTTGCGGGGGATGACCTACGACCAGTACCGGTCGATCCGCTTCCGGCCCGAGGCCGCGCTGTGGCGCGGGGACGCCCGCTTCGAGGCGCAGTTCTTTCACCCCGGATTCCTGTTTCCGCATCCGGTCACGGTGTACACCGTGGCGCAGGGTCAGGTCGAGGAACTCGCCTTCGATCCGAAGTTGTTTCGCTATGACGCGGAGGCCGAGGAACTGGCCGATGCGGGCCGAAGTGACCTCGGCTTCGCGGGCTTTCGTCTGCACTATCCGCTCAACACTCCGGAGTACCTCGACGAGGTTGTCGTCTTTCTCGGGGCTTCGTATTTCCGGCTGGTCGGTCCCGGCCAGGTCTACGGGCTCTCCTCGCGCGGGCTGGCGATCGACACCGCGCTGCCCTCTGGCGAGGAATTCCCGGCATTCCGGAAATTCTGGCTGTTCCGTCCCGAACCCGACGCCGACAGCATCACCATCCTGGCCCTGCTCGACAGCCCTTCGGCCACCGGTGCCTTCCGTTTCGATCTCCAGGCCGGAGCCGAGGTCGCGATGGCGGTGGACAAGCGCCTGTTCGCCAGGGCCGACGTGGCCAAGCTCGGCATCGCGCCGCTGACCAGCATGTTCTTCTTCGGCGAGGCCAGTGTGCGCGCCCCCGACGACTTTCGGCCGCGGGTCCACGATTCCGAGGGCCTGATGATGCAGACCGCGGCCGGGGAGTGGATCTGGCGGCCTCTGACCAACCCCGTGCGGCTGCGGGGCAGTTCTCTGCGCGACGAACGGCCGCGCGGCTTTGGCCTGGTGCAGCGCAGCCGGAATTTCTCCGAATATCTGGACCTGGAGGCGGAATACCATCGGCGTCCCAGCCAGTGGGTGACTCCGATCGACGGCGACTGGGGTGTCGGCGGCGTGGAATTGGTGGAGATTCCCACCAGCGACGAGACCAGCGACAATATCGTGGCCTACTGGGTCGCCGACACGCCGTTGCGTGCCGGTGACCGGCGCCAGTACCGTTACCGGCTGACGCTGTTCGACGATGTGCCGCCGGGGGAGCCGCCCGCACGGGTGGTCCGTACCCGCTCCGGCTGGGGCGCGGTGCCCGGGGTCGCGGATCCGCCCCCGCGCAGCCTGCGCCGGTACATCGTCGACTTCGCCGGTGGCGAACTCGACGCGCTGGGTTCGGACGCAGCCGTCGAGCCGCTACTGGAGGCCGGGTCCGGCAGGATCGACGACCTCCATGTGCGGCGACTGCCGGCTCAAGCAGGCTGGCGGGCCACCTTTCTCCTCGATCCGGAGGACGCGCAGGCCGCCGACCTGCGCCTGGTGCTGACCCTGGACGGTCGTCCCATTACCGAAACCTGGAATCACGTCTGGTATCCCGATGAACGCTGAGCCCCTTGCTGAACAGGAAGTCGCCGGCCCCGCGCCGGAGCGGGAGGGCGTGCTGCAGGCGCCAGCGGTCGGACTGCGCCGGAGCCTCTTCTTCGGCCTGGTGATGGGAACGGTGGTCCCCGGTGCGGTGATGATGGCGCTGGTGTTGCAGGCCGCGGGGATGGGGCCGTTCCAGTGGGCCATCCTGCTGCTTTTTCTGCTCACGTTTACCTGGATCGCCGTCTCTTTCTGGACCGCAGTCGCGGGATTCCTGCTGCACGCCCTGCGTCTGGATCCGCTGTCGCTGCGGCGACTGCGGCGGCGCGCTGCGGCGTCGGAGTCGGCCCTGCCGCGGGCGCGCAGCACCGCGATCGTCGTGCCGATTTATAACGAGGATCCGGCCCGGGTCGTGAACGGCATCGAGGCCACCTGCCGTTCGCTGCTGGCGACGGGGCAGGGTGCGGCCTTCGATCTCTTCCTGCTCAGCGACAGCAACGATCCTGCGGTGATACCGGGCGAGGAACGGGCGGTGCGGGATCTGCAGGCACGGATGCCGTCGCCAGTCCGCACCCATTACCGGCGACGGCGGACGAACACCGGGCGCAAGGCCGGCAACATCGCTGATTTCTGTCGGCGTTGGGGATCCCGCTACGAATACATGGTGGTCCTGGACGCGGACAGCGTGATGGAAGGGGCGACCCTGGTCGAACTCGTCCGGCTGATGGAGCGAAATCCGAACGCGGGTCTGATCCAGACCATGCCGCTGCCGGTGCGCCAGGAATCAATGTTCGGGCGCTTTCAGCAGTTCGCCAACGCCGTGCATGGGCCGATGCTAGCGGCCGGGCTGAGTTTCTGGCAGGGCGACGCCGGCAACTACTGGGGGCACAACGCGATCATCCGGATCCGGCCGTTCATGCAGCACTGCGACCTGCCGATCCTGCCGGGGAAGCCGCCGCTCGGGGGCGAGATCCTCAGCCATGATTTCGTGGAGGCGGCCCTGCTGCGCCGGGGCGGCTGGGACGTGTGGCTGCTGCCGCAACTCGGGGGAAGCTACGAGGAACTGCCCGGAAACCTGATCGACTATGCCAAGCGTGACCGCCGCTGGGCCCAGGGCAACCTGCAGCACCTGCGGCTGCTCGGGACGCCCGGGCTGCACGGAGTGAGCCGCCTGCACCTGCTGTTCGGGGCGGTGGCCTACCTGGCATCGTTGCTCTGGCTGCTGATGCTGGCGGCGGGGACGGGTGCCGCCATTGACGCGTCCGGCGGGCTGGAGGCCGGCGGCCGGGCGCTGATCGTTCCCGAGTCACTGCGTACGCCGATGGCCCATGCCCTGCTGGGGGTGACGCTGGTCATGCTGCTGCTGCCCAAGATGCTCGGTATAGCCCTTGCGATGTTCAGCCGTCCGCGGGCCTTCGGCGGCGCGCCCCGACTCGTCGCGAGCGGGGTGATCGAGACGCTGTTTTCCGTACTGATCGCGCCTCTGATGATGGCGTTTCACAGCCTGTTCGTGGTGGCTGTGGCGTTGGGGCGCAACGTGACCTGGACCGCGCAGCCGCGCGAGGGCAGGGTGGTTGCCTGGGGCGAATCCTGGCGCCGCACCGCGGGCTTCGTGCTGGCCGCCGGATTCTGGGCGCTGCTCCTCGCGTGGTTGGCGCCGGGGTTCTTCTGGTGGCTGATGCCGGTACTGGCAAGCCTGTTGCTCGCCCCGGCCCTGGTACGCTGGAGCAGCAGCCAGCGTGCCGGGGCGTGGATGCGCCGCAGGAGGCTGCTGCTGGCGCCGTCGGAGGTCGCGCCGGGTCTGGTGCTGCAGATGCTCCGGGAGCTCGAGTCGGCTTCCCGCCCTCAGGGCGAGAGGGTGGATGCGCGTCTCCCGCAACCCCGGGTGATGTGGCTCCGGCAGCGCAGGGCGAGTCCGCAGCCCGATTGGAGCGGCGCGGAAATCCGCAAGGCCGCCGGCGGCAACTGATTCCCCGCACCATCGGGCCCCGCCGCGCGTTCCAGTCCCGGGGAGCGGATGGGCGGCCTGCGGCCTCTTCCGTCCTCCGGTCGCGTTTTATGGAGTGCTGGAGCTTGCTCCCGCGCTCATTGGTGTCTGGGCCAACCCACCTGCCCGCAGCGACGGCAGGCCGCAGTACTCCATAGGCGCTTTCTGCGCAATAGCGTCAAAGCCGCAGTGCCGGCCGCGGGGGTTGGCCAGGGGTCATGGGCGCGCGCCCAATAAAAGCGTGGAGTCAGTTCGGAGGACCGGGCTGCGAGGGGTCGCTGCTCCTGGAGATGAAGTAGACCCCCAGTACGGCCATCACCATCCACACCAGCAATGCCCAGATGCCGAATTGTTCCCACAGCGTGCCGAAGAAGAGGAGCATCACGGCGGCGAGCGCAAGGATCACGTTGCCGAGAATGAAGTAGGTTCGTGGACCGTCGTCGTGGGGTTGCATGGGCTCGCCGGTGGTCGTGGGGTCGGGTCGCGGATTGTAGCAGCAGGTGATGGGTGGGAGCAGGACCGGGGTTTGAGGTGCCGCGGTGGCTTCGACCGTCGGGTTACGCTGCGCTAACCCGACCTGCGACCGAC
>PUOZ01000333.1 GCA_003553165.1 Thioalkalivibrio sp. | reverse complement strand
TGTCGGACGAGTCCGGCCTGCGCGTGGCCAACGTCTTCCACGCCGGCGACGGCAACCTGCATCCGTTGATCCTGTTCGATGCGAACCGCTCCGGGGAACTGGCGCTGGCCGAGAGCGTCGGCGGACGCATCCTGGAACTCTGCGTGGAGGTCGGCGGCACCATCACCGGGGAGCATGGCGTGGGCCGGGAAAAGATCAACCAGATGTGCGCCCAGTTCGAGGACGCTGAAATCACGGTCTTCCACGCGGTGAAGGCAGCCTTCGACCCGGCGGGCCTCCTGAATCCCGGCAAGAACATCCCGACCCTGGCCCGCTGCGCCGAATACGGAGCCATGCACGTACACAACAATCAATTGCCCCATCCCGAACTGCCCCGGTTTTGAGCGAGATCATGGATCCAGATACTGCATCCGGGCCGAACACCGGGGACCAGGACTCCGCCGCGCAACTCTGTGCACGGGTCACCGAAGCCAGCAGCGCCGGTACGCCACTGCGCATTGCCGGCGGCGGCACCAAGGCCTTCTACGGGCGTTCCGTGGACGCGCCGGCGCTCGACATGACGGGACACCGGGGCATCACCCACTACGACCCGGTGGAACTGGTGGTGTCGGTGCGCGCAGGCACCCCGTTGACGTCGCTGGAACAGACCCTGGCGGCGTCGGGTCAGCAACTGCCGTTCGAGCCGCCCCACTTCGGACCCGCCGCGACGGTCGGCGGCATGGTGGCGACGGGGCTCTCGGGCCCACGCCGTCCCTGGAGCGGCGCGGTACGCGACTTCGTGCTGGGCACACGGCTGATCAGCCATGACGGCCAGCACCTGCGCTTCGGCGGCGAGGTGATGAAGAACGTTGCCGGGTACGATCTCTCGCGCCTGGTCACCGGCGCGCAGGGTACCCTCGGCGTGATCACCGAGGTCTCGCTGAAGGTGCTGCCGCTACCCGGAGCCGCGCATAGCCTACGGCTGCAGCTGCCGCTGGAAGCCGCGATGGCCAAGCTGGCCAAGTGGGGCCGCCAGCCAATCCCGCTGACCGCCGCTGCCTGGCATGACGGCGCCCTGTACCTGCGCCTGGAGGGAGGCAGCCGTTCGGTCGACGCCAACCGGGCGCGCCTGGGTGGCGAGACGCTGGACTCGGACTTCTGGCGCCAGCTGCGGGAACACGAACTCCCCTTCTTCGATCCTGCGGACCCGCGCCCGCTCTGGCGTCTTTCGGTCCCGCACACGATGCCCCCTCTGGCCCTCGACGGTGACTGGCTGCTCGACTGGGCCGGGGCGCAGCGCTGGCTCCGGAGCGAGCTGCCGGCCGCCGCCATTCGCGACGCGGCGACCCGTGCCGGCGGCCACGCGACCTGCTATACGCCCTCCGCCGCGGAGCCGTTCACCCCGCTTGGCCCGGTGCTCGCGAAGTACCATCGACAGATCAAGGCGCGGCTCGACCCGAAGGGCATCTTCAACCCTGGCCGCCTGTACGGGGACCTCTGACATGCAGACCCAATTCAGCCCCGAGGCCCTGGAGCAGCCGCACATCCGCGAAGCCGACCGGATCCTGCGCAGCTGCGTACACTGCGGCTTCTGCAACGCGACCTGCCCCACCTACCAGTTGCTGGGCGACGAGCGCGACGGTCCGCGCGGGCGCATCTACCTGATGAAGGCCCTGCTGGAAAACCCGGACGCCCCCGACGTTGCGACCGCCGAGACGCGGCTGCATCTGGACCGCTGTCTGACCTGCCGCAACTGTGAGACCACCTGCCCGTCCGGAGTCGAGTACGGAAAACTGGTGGACATCGGGCGTGCGGAGATCGAGACGCGCGTGCCCCGGGGCCTGCCCGAGCGGCTGTTCCGCGGCCTGCTGCGCCGCACCATGGCGCGGCCGCGTCTCGCCTCGGTTCTGTTCGGCCTGGGACGCGCGGTGCGCCCGCTGATGCCCGGCGCCCTGCGCGAGAAGATCCCGCCCCGCCCGGCCGGTGCCGGTGACCGTCCCGATCCCGGCAGGCACTCCCGGCGCATGCTGATCCTCGAAGGCTGCGTCCAGCCGGGCCTGTCGCCAAATACCAACGCCGCGGCGGCCCGGGTGCTGGACCGCGTGGGCATCAGCCTGGTAGCCGCCCCCGGTGCAGGCTGCTGCGGCGCCCTGGACTACCACCTGAACGCGCAGGAGGCCGGCCTGGACCGGGCGCGCGCGAACATCGACGCCTGGTGGCCGGCGATCGAGGCCGGCGCCGAGGCCATCGTGCAGACGGCCAGCGGCTGCGGCGCGTTCGTGAAGGACTACGGCCACCTGCTCGCCGGGGATCCCGCCTATTCCGAGCGGGCCGCCGTGGTCAGCCGGATGACCCAGGACCTGGTCGAGGTGCTTCGGGACGAGCCCCTGGAACAGCTGAAGGTTCGCGGCAACCGGCAACTGGCGTTTCACAGCCCCTGTACGCTGCAGCACGGGCAGCGCCTGGGCGGCGCGGTCGAAGCGGTCCTGCGCCGGCTGGATTTCCGCCTGACCACGGTCGCCGACAGCCACCTCTGCTGCGGGTCCGCCGGAACCTACTCCATCACGCAGCCGGAACTCTCACGCCAGCTCCGCGACCAGAAGCTCAGGTCGCTGGAGGCCGGGGGCCCGGAGATCATCGTGACCGCCAACATCGGTTGTCAGACCCACCTTGCCGGGGCCGGCCGCACGCCGGTACGGCACTGGATCGAGATCGTCGACGAGGCCATGGCGCCCGCGACCCCATCGTCCGCGTAGACCAAGGAGCCATTTCCATGCAGCAGAAGGCCGTTCTCTCCCTCGAGCAGGTCCACCTCATCCTCGATGCCGCCCAGCGGGAGGCCGAAGCCAACGGCTGGCTGGTCACCATCGCGGTCACCGACGACGGAGGGCACCCGCTGGCCCTGCGACGCATGGACGGCTGCGCGCCCATGTCAGCCTACGTCGCCCCGGAAAAGGCCCGCAGCGCCGCGCTGGGCCGACGCGAAACCCAGGCCTTCGAGGATATGATCAACGGCGGCCGCACCGCCTTCCTGTCCGCGCCGGTATTGCAGGGGCTGCTCACAGGTGGCATTCCCGTTCTTCACGAGGGCCAGGTCATCGCCGCGGTCGGCGTCTCCGGCGTCAAGCCCGAACAGGACGCTCAGGTCGCCCGCGCGGGAATTGCAGCCCTGGCCGGCTGAGGACTCGGCTACAGCCCTTCAGACCGTCACGCCTGGGCGCGTGCGTCGTGCGGGAGCTTGCTCCCGCTCTGGGGGTCTGAACCAGGGCTGAAGCAGGACAACGGGAGCAGGCTCCCGCACTCCACATGCTCTCACCGGCTGGACCCGGAACAGGCCAGACGTGGCATCATGAGGCCATACTGGGCAACAATCGTCGGCAGGTGCCGACCCATGAGGAAAAAGAGCCAACATGACTGATTATGTGACCCGTGGACAGCTGCAGGTGGCCGCCGAACTGGACCGCTTCCTTGCCGACGAGGCCCTGGCGGGCATCGATCTCGATCCGCAGGCCTTCTGGGCCGACGTCGAGGCCATGCTCCATGACCTGGCGCCGCGCAACCGGGCACTGCTGGAGAAGCGCGACGCGCTGCAGGAGAAGCTCGACGACTGGCATCGAACGCATCCGGGGCCGATCCACGACATGTCCGCATACCGCGACTTCCTGCACGGTGTCGGCTACCTGGTGGAGCCACCCGAAACGGTTAAGGTCAGCACCGCCAACGTCGACCCGGAGGTCGCGCTGCAGGCGGGTCCGCAGCTCGTCGTTCCGGTCAGCAACGCGCGCTACGCGCTGAATGCCGCCAACGCCCGCTGGGGCAGCCTCTACGACGCGCTCTACGGTACCGATGCGATCCCGGACGAGGACGGCGCCGAACGCGGCGACGCCTACAACCCGGTGCGCGGCGAGAAGGTCATCGCCTACGCGCGCAGCGTGCTGGACCAGGCCGCGCCCCTGGCCTCCGGCTCCCACGCCGACGCCACCGGGTACCGGCTGGAGGACGGCGACCTGCTCGTGACGCTGGACAACGGGGACGAGACCGGCCTCCAGCAACGGGATCATTTGGCGGGGTACCTGGGCGACCCCAGTCATCCCACCGCGATCCTGCTGGTCAATCACGGCCTGCACCTGGAGATCCAGTTCGACCCGCAGCATCCGATCGGCAAGACCGACGCGGCCGGGGTGAAGGACGTCCTGGTCGAGGCAGCGATCACCACCATCATGGACTGCGAGGACTCGGTCGCCGCCGTCGATGCCGAAGACAAGGTCGGCATCTACCGCAACTGGCTCGGCCTGATGAAGGGTACGCTCGAGACCTCGTTCCGGAAGGGCGACAAGGTCGTCACACGCAAGCTGAACCCCGACCGCGAGTACACCACGCCCGAGGGCAGGACCCTGACCCTGCCCGGCCGCTCGCTGATGTTCGTGCGCAACGTGGGACACCTGATGACCACGCCGGCCATCCTCGACGCCGACGGCAGGGA
>PUOZ01000114.1 GCA_003553165.1 Thioalkalivibrio sp. | reverse complement strand
GCAGTTCCCGATCGATGCGGCGTGCGGCCGCGCTCAGGGCCGCGGCGGGATCAGTGCCGTGCCGGATGTCCTGGAACGCGCGGTCGAAGGCGTCGCTGATCACCGGATACGCCGGCGTCCGGGGGCGCGGGCGTGCGTAGCCCTCCTCGAGTTGGCGCGCGAACAGGTGCAGCGGGCCTTCGGGGCCGTAGGCTTCCGATCGGTCTACCGCGCTGCGGGTCGCGGGGACACCGCCGTTGGCCTCGCTCATCGCCAGCACCTCTTCGGGGCGCAGCAGAAAGGCAAGAAAGTCCATCGCCAGTTCCGGATCCCGGGCCCTGCGGGTGATGCCCCACTGCCAGGACCCCTGGCCGGTGACCATGGTCTCGCCCATGCGCGGCAGCGGCAGCAACAGCAGGTCTTCGCCCAGCGCGGCGCGGTAGCCGGGGTAGTTCCAGTGCCCGCCCCAGGCCAGCGGTACCCGCCCACGGGCGAAGGCCGCGTCGTCGAGATTCGGGTCGACCCGGCCCCGCCGGATCCACGACTGCACCTCCGTCATCGCCGCCACGGACTTCGGTCCGTCGAGGGTGCCGCTGGCCATGCCCTCAGGCTCCCGGTCCATCAGGTCGCCGCCGGCCGACTGCAGCAGCGGCGAGAAGGCGTAGCTGAACCACTCGCCGGTGTAGTTGAGCTTGAGGTCCAGAACCTGCCCGTCGGGATCGTCCTGCGCCAGCCGCTCGAGCAGATCGCTGAACTCCTCTGCGCTCCATGCATCACCGGGATCCCGCGGGATGCGGGCATTCGCCATCTCCAGCCGGGCGCGGCTCGCCCACAGGCCCAGGCCGGAGTCGAAGGTGCCCAGCCCGAAGAGCCGGTCGCGATAGCGGCCCTGCGCGAGGATCGAGGGCAGCAGATCCGCCTGTATCGCCTCGGGAAGCAGGTCGTCCAACGGGAGCAGGTGACCCTGCCAGGCGTAGCTGTAGAGATAGGGGCCGTCGAATTCGAGCAGGTCGGGCAGGTGCCCGGCAAGCGCTGCGGCCTGCACCTGACCGTTGTAGGAGCCCTCTGGAATCCAGGTCAGGTCGATGCGGACTTCGGATCGTTCGGCCCGGAAGCGATCGATCTGCGCCTCCAGCGTTCGCCGTTCCTCTTCGCGGCCGGCGTGGGCCCAGATCTCCAGTCGGTGCCCGTCCGCGTCAAGGGTGCCGTCGCCCCGCTCGACCTCGGGCCCGCAGCCCGCAAGCGTCAACGCCGTAGCCACGGTGAACGCCAGGAGCAAACGTCGGCCGGGGCGCTTGCCGGTAGGGATGCAGGTAGCGATCCTCGCACTGCGTCGGATTCGTATCTCGGAGCCCCTTTTCATGTGCTGGCAGGGATCGTTTCTAATGGATCCCGGCTCGATGCGCAATCCGTTCCCGCCCATTTTCATTGTCCAGCGCTTCGCCGGGGGGGGGCAGCGATCGGAGTTTGGGTCGATCGCGGCTGGAAGCCGCTCCTACGCTTGGGTGCGGGGGTAGGAGCGACCTCTGGTCGCGATCGGCGGTTGGGTCGATCGCGGTTGGAAGCCGCTCCGACGCTCGGGTGCGGGGGTAGGAGCGACCTCAGGCGGGGCTTGTGTCGCTCGACCGGGACGCGTAAGTAGTCAGGCTGGAACAACAACCGAGGTGAACTCAGATGACGGCGCTCTTCACCGTCCTTGGCATTTCCGCCGCCATGTTGCTGCTGCTCGTGATCTTCGTCCGGCAGACCAGGGTACGTTTCGTGGTGGAACTTCGGGATGGCGTGGCCAGAACGCGGCGCGGCGACCCTCCATCCGGCTTCGTCCGGGCCTGCAGCGAGGTGGCTCGGCTCCATCGTGTGCAGCGGGGACAGATTACCGGGATTCGCACCGGGACCGGTATCGAACTCAAGTTCTCATCCGACATTCCCCAGCGCGCTCATCAGCCCTTCAGAAACGTGTGGATTCCGCCCACATCCGGTGGCCCAGGCGGCAATCGCGCCGCCGGGTAACCCGGAACCATCGGACCATCGGGGTCGGACCAAGTTAACCTTCTGATTAAAAAAACAAAAATGCGAAATTTTGGCCCGAAAAAGGCCTTGGAGGCGTCTTTTTCTGCGTAAAATCGCGGCGCTAAGCGTTGGATGCTACGCAGAACATGGTGGATGCGGTGTGTGCGCTGGTTCCCGGCTTTAGGAGGGCATTTTCGGGGTGAAAAATGGGCCTCTAAGGCTGAAATCATCGCATTTTTCGAAGTAATTGGTAATTATTTCAATGGTTTGTCTTGGTCCGACCCCGGGTTCTCGGGTTGGCGGCCGGAGGGGTCGAGAAACCGGTCTGCCCAGACGCGAAATCCAAAGAATCGCCGTTGTGTAGTGCCACACGGCGATTTCTTCGAGCGTAAATTGTTGGTTTAAAGGCAGATCTCACCGGGGCTGCCAAACGTGGGCTAAGGATTGCGCTGTAGGGGCCGATAAGATTCGTAGTCGTCGTAGCCACCCCATCTCGGAGGGCGTGCAGCCCATGTTTCGCAAACCCAGCATTCTTCGGAACCTACTCCTGGCGTACCTCGGATTCGGTCTCGCCGTGGGCGTGGCGGTTCCCCTGTTCGCTCAGCTTTTCCTGGAATGGAAACCCGGCGTATTCGGCATTGTCATGGTCGGTGGCGTCGCGGCCGGTCTGGCCGTCGGGGTCGTCAACTACGCGATCATGCAGGCGTTGCTGTTGCGACGCCTGCGCCAGATCGCCGACGTGAACCACGCGATCAGTCAGAACGATGTCTCCGTACACTGCACTCTGGAGAGCCATGACCTGATCGGCGAACTGATTGGCAGCGTCAACCAGATGGCCGAGAACCTGCGCGCAATGATCCGGCTGATCGCCGACAACACCGAAAAACTGACGGTGTCCGCAAACGAACTGGTGACGATCGTCGGCGAAACCAGTCGTGGCCAGGGTGGCCAGCGCGACGCCACGACCCTGGTGGCCACCGCGATGAACCAGATGGTCGCCACCGTGCGGGAAGTGGCCAGCAATACCCAGCAGGCCGCGGACGCCGCTTCCTCCGCAGCCAGTGAAGCCGAGAAAGGTGCGCTCACCGCCACCGAGGCACTGGATGCCATCGGGGCACTGACCGGCCGCATCGGCAGTGCCTCCGAAATCATCGATCGGGTTCGTGAGGAAAATGACCGCATTCGCTCCGTGCTGGATGTGATCCGGGGTATCAGCGAACAGACCAACCTGCTGGCGCTCAATGCCGCCATCGAGGCGGCTCGGGCGGGGGAACAGGGGCGCGGCTTTGCCGTCGTGGCGGACGAGGTGCGTAACCTGGCCCGGCGTACCCAGGACTCGGCGGCCGAGATTCAGGACATGCTCTCGCGCCTGAATGTCCAGGTGGCCGCTGCGGTGCAGGCGATGGGGGAGGCCAGTCACCAGGCAGAGGACAGCCAAGGCCGGGTCGGCGAGACGGCCACGTCACTGGGGCAGATCGCTGATGCCATCAAGTCCATCGAGGAAATGAGCATTCAGATCGCCTCGGCCGTGGAACAGCAGAGCACCGTTGCCGAGGACATCAACCGGAACGTGAACGAGATCAACGAGGCGGCCGAACACGGCGTGCAAGCCATGAATAGCGCCCAGGAAACCACCGGCGAACTCAGTGAGGTCGCGGGTCAACTGGGGGAAGTCGTGGGCCGCTTCAAGACCTGACACCGCTGACGCGCGGACCCGTGAAAGGGCGGCGACAGGGTGCGGCATCGAGTGGCCGTTTCTTCCTTAGAAGGCCCTTTTGCGGGCGAAAAATGGGCCGATAAGCGGTAAAATCGCTGCAAAAATGGGTGCTTTTTCAAAATAAATCAATTGGTTACCTTGGTCCGACCCCGGGTTCGAGGGGGGTGGGGGCCGGGGGTGCGTGCACCCACTCGCGCAGGCGCTGGAAGACGACGTAGAGCATCGGGATCAGGAACACGCCGATCAGCGCGGCAGCCAGCATGCCGCCGAAGACGGCGGTGCCGACGCCGCGTTGGCTGGCCTCGCCGGCGCCGGTGGCGATCACCAGGGGTACGAGGCCCATGATGAAGGCGAAGCTGGTCATCAATACCGCGCGGATACGCAGGCGGGCACCGTTGATGGCCGCGTCGAGCAGGGCGGCGCCCTGGGCGCGTTCCTGCATGGAGAACTCGACGATCAGGATGGCGTTCTTGGCCGCCAGTCCGATCAGTACCACGATGCCGATCTGCGCATAGAGGTCGTTCGAGAGCCCGGTGACCCAGAGTGCGATCATGGCCCCGAGTACCGCCACGACCACGGACAGCAGCACCGCCGCGGGCATCGACCAGCTCTCGTACAGCGCCACCAGGAACAGGTACGCGAACAGCACCGCCAGGGCCAGTACGATCACGGTCTGTCCGGCGGCCTCCTTTTCCTGCAGCGCGGTGCCCGTCCATTCGAAGCCGAACCCGGCGGGCAGGGTCTCGGCCGAGACCTGCTC
>PUOZ01000287.1 GCA_003553165.1 Thioalkalivibrio sp. | reverse complement strand
GGTATCGATTGCCCGCGAATTGGCGCAGCAGAAGGGACTGGGCGAACGCTGTGATTTCGTTCAGGACGATTTCGAGGATCTGCGCCTGGATTTGCGGGCCGATGCGGTCATCGCGGTCGAGTCCTTCATCCATTCCTCCAGACCGGACCGCCTTCTGACCACCTGTCGCGAACACCTGGTCGACAATGGGGTGCTGGTCGTCGTCGATGACTTTCTGACCCGCCCGGCGCCAACGGACGACCCGGCGCGACGCAAGACCATCGATACCTTTCGTTCAGGATGGCGCGTTCCCGGCCTTTGCACACTGACCGACTTCGATGCTCTGGCCCGGCGGGCGGGCTTCGAGCTTCTGAAGCAGCAGGACCTGTCCGGGCTGATCCGTACCGGGCGCCCCAGGGACTGGCTGGTGTCGATGGTCAGTCCGGTCGCACAGGCGCTGGGACTGACGCGCCGTCCGTTCTGGGCCAATGTGGTCGGAGGCAATGCCCTGAACGCAGCGCTTCGTTCCGGGCAGGTGCAGTACCACATGCTCGCCCTGCGGCCCTCGACCCGGGATCGCCAGCGCTGAGGAAAGCCGCCGGGGTGCGACAATTTAATTGCCGGGCCGAGGTTTTCCGGAATCTTGTCCACTTGACGCTGTCTGTTCCTCCGGATAGCTTCAGCGACGATCAAACCACTTCCGGGAGACCAGCCATCACCATGTCGAACCGTTTTCGCAGCACCCTGCACGGCCTTCTTGCTCCCACACTGCTGCTGATGGTGTTCGGCACGGCGCCCGCGTCGGCCCAACTGGGCGGTGAGGTTCGTCCGGGTCCCACCCACCAGGACTGGCAGGTGATCTGCGAGGATACGCCGACCGGCGAGAGCTGCTTCATTACGCAGGCCGCCGTCGATGATCAGGGTGAGCCGGTGATGCAGATTTCCGTTGGCGTCATCGAGGGCGACACCATCATGGTGATCTACCTGCCGCTGGGTCTCGACCTTCGTCCCGGCATGCTGTTCCAGGTCGGTGAGACCCTCCAGCGCGAGTTTCCTTTCCAGACCTGCCTGCCCAACGGTTGCCGCGTCGTCGCTCCGGTCGATTCGGAGATGATGACTGCGATGCGTGGCGGGACCACCTTCCGCGTCGGCGTGAAGATGCTCGATTCCGATCGCGTAGCCGTTGTCGAGGGCTCACTGATGGGGTTCACCGCGGGGTTCCGGGCGGTCTCGGAATAACAGCAGCACGGGTACGATCTGCGGGGGTCTCGTCGCGCCCGGGAAGCGCGCTCCGCAGCGTCGAGCAAGTCGTGCCGGCCAACGCTTCCCGGGCGCGGGCTGCTAGACGCAGCCCGTGGGCTTCGGCAGGCCGCCGTATTTGGTGATGGGCTTCATCGGGCCGGTCATCCAGGTCGTGAACATGCCCTTCTGATCGGCATTCATGAATTTGGCGAACTTGCGGATCGGGGGCACCACTGCATGGTCCTCGAAATACTCGCGGGCCTTCACGATGTGCTCCCACTTTTCTTCGTCGAGTTCGATGCCGTCGGCCTCGGCCATGGCACGCCCGATTTCCGGGGTCCAGCAATCCCTGTCGACGAGATAGCCGTCGCCGTCGCGTTCTGGAAGATCCATGCATTCACTCCTGATCGTTGTTCAATTCGGGCAATAGCTTAGCACAATGCTCGGGATTTCCGGCCAGACCGTCCAGCGCCGATCCGCCGATTCCCGTAATGAAGCGGCCGCGGGATCCCTCGCGCCCCCTGCGATGCCCTATAATCCGCAGGGACATTCCGGACACAGGAGACCTGCGATGAACCTGAAAGAGCTCTCCCCCCGGAACTGGCTCAAGAAGGAGGAATCCTCCCCTGGATAGGACTTACCGGTCATCCGTCGCGGCGAGGCGACGGGGCGTCCACTGGTCGGGCTGCACCAGGAGATCGACCGGAACGGAGACCGATGACCAGCGCCAATGCGCGCTGCTGGATGGGACGTGTTTATGGACAGGCGTACAGGGATCGTTGGCCTGCTGCTGGTCATCCTCGGTGGGTTCCTTCCCGGCGCGGGTCCGGCTGTTGCGGACTGTGCAAGCGCCCGGGTCACCCCGCTCGCGGAATTGCGGGCCGGTCGGGTGGCCCAGGATCGCCCCGTCACCATCGAAGGCATCGTGACGGGCGTGTTCACCGGCGCTGATCGCCTGGGTGGCTTCTTTCTCCAGGACGGCGATACACCCCCGGTCGGACTCTTCGTCTACGCACCGGCGCTGGAGGGCCGGGAACCGATGCCCGGTGACCGGGTGCAGGTCACCGGGCGTTTCGCCCGCTTCCACGAACGCCCCCAGGTCAGCCGCATCACGGACGTGAACGTCTGTGCGCACGTGGGGCTGCCTCGCGCCGTCGATCTGCGCCTGCCGGAGGACGCGGCACGCCTCGCCGAGCTTCAGGACGTCAAGGTCCGCTTCGACCAGGCCCTGACGGTGACCGGAAACGCCCAGCTCGGCCGCTATGGCAGCCTGCGCCTGGCCGCAGGCGGGCGGCTGTTCCGCCCCGGCCAGGGCGCCGAGCGGCATCGGGACGCCAACCTGGCCCGCCAGATCGTTCTCGACGACGGCAGCTATCGCGCGAACCCGCAGCCCATTCCCTACCTCGACGTCGACGGAACGCGGCGGGTCGGAGACCAGATCGAGGGACTGACGGGCATCCTGACCCATGCCTTCCATGCACACCGCATCCATCCGACCCGGATCCCGGTGTTCCGCTCCGCCAACCCGCGACCGCCGCCCCCCGCAGCGCCGGACGCAGCCCTGCGCGTGGCGACCCTCAACATGGAGAACTACTTCCTCACGCTGGGAAGCCGGGGCGCATCGAACCGCGCGGAATTGCAACGTCAGCGTCAGAAGCTGACCGCGGCGGTACGCGGCATCGACGCCGACGTGCTCAGCCTGACCGAGTTGGAGAACCATGGCCGGGCACTCGACGACCTGTTGGCCACCCTCAACCGCGGGCTGCCCGCCCGCCAGCGCTATCGCGCAGTGACAAACCCGGACACCGGGACGGACGCGATCCGCAACGCCCTGCTCTACCGACCCGCCCGCGTAACCCTGCTCGGGACCGATGCCGACCTCGATCCCGTGCACAACCGCGCGCCCCTGCTGGCCTGGTTCCGACCGGCCGGCGGCGGCGAGCCCTTCGGCGTCGTCGCGGTGCACTTCAAGGCCAAGGTCGGCTGCCCGTCGCAAGGCGACATCGACCGCGGGCAGGGCTGCTGGAATGAACTGAGAACGGCCCAGTCGCTGCGGCTGCTGGACTGGCTGGAACGGGTGCGCAGAAACGGCGCACCGGTGCTGATCGCCGGCGATGTCAACGCCTACGCCGCCGAGGATCCCGTCATCATGCTGCTGGCCGCGGGCAAGCGTGACCTCACGGCGCCGCACCTGTCGCCAACGCACCGCTACAGCTACGTCTTCCGCGGCGAGTCCGGGCAACTGGACTACCTGCTCGCCGGCCCCGCCCTCGCCAGGCAGGTTTCGCGCGCGGGCATCTGGCACATCAACGCCGACGAACCGCGGTTCCTGGGCTTCAGCGGCCGGACACCGGCCGCGGGGCCGTGGCGGTCATCCGACCACGATCCCGTCTGGGCGGACTTGGCCCGCTAGTCAGATCAGCCCAAGGGCGACCATCGCGTGGGCGACCTTCAGGAAACCGGTGACGTTGGCCCCCTTCACGTAGTTGCCGGGCTGCCCGAACTCTTCCGAGGTTTCGTAGCAGTTGCGATGGATATTCACCATGATCTGCTGCAGGCGCGCCTCGGTGTGTTCAAAGGTCCAGGAGTCGCGGCTGGCGTTCTGCTGCATCTCCAGGGCACTGGTGGCGACGCCGCCGGCGTTGGCTGCCTTGCCCGGCCCGTAGGCGATGCCCGCCTCCTGGAAGACGTGGATACCTTCCGGGGTCGTGGGCATGTTCGCCCCCTCGGCCACCGCGATGCAGCCCTGCTGCACCAGAATGGTGGCGTCCTTGCCGTTGAGCTCGTTCTGGGTCGCACAGGGCAGCGCGATCTGGCAGGGAACCGTCCAGATATTCCCGTCCGGCAGGTAGGTGCTGTCCGTTCGCTCGTCCGCATAAACGCTGATGCGGCGACGCTCGACCTCCTTGATCTGCTTGATCAGGTCCAGGTCCAGCCCGTTCTTGTCCACAATCACGCCATCGGAGTCGGAACAGGCAACCACCTTGCCGCCCAGGCTATGGATCTTTTCAATGGCGTAGATCGCGACATTGCCGGAACCGGACACGACGCAGCTCTTCCCTTCCAGGGAATCGCCACGCACCTTGAGCATCTCATCGAGGAAGAACACGGCGCCGTAGCCTGTCGCCTCGGTCCGGGCGCGGCTGCCGCCCCAGTTGAGGCCCTTGCCGGTGAGGACGCCCGATTCGTAGCGGTTGGTGATGCGCTTGTACTGGCCGAAGAGATAACCGATCTCGCGCTGGCCGACGCCGATG